>NZ_JBSHMS010000002.1:0-279321 GCF_053645575.1 Nocardia sp. NPDC055321 | reverse complement strand
TACACCCCTCGCCGCTACGCGTTAGCCCGTCCAAAAACGCCACCGCCGGGCCCCGGCCCACCCCCCCCCCCACCCCACTTTGCGGGCTCGGATCGCCGTCCCCCCGCCCCCGCATCGGGTGGAATCGATTGCCGTGCCGGATGAACCGCCTACTTGGCGGAGAGGCTGCTCAGCAATCCGGCCAGCGGGTTGCTGCCGGAGGAGCCGGTGCCCCCACCCGGGGTGGTGGGCTTGTTCGTCACAGTGACGCTGACGGTCTTGCTGCTGATGATCTCCTGGACCGCCTTCAGCTCATGGGTGCCCGCGGTGGACGGGGTCCACGAGATGGTGGCCATGCCGTCCTTGACCGACGCCTTGCCGATCTCGGTGCCGTTGTCGCTGAAGGTCACCGGGAACAGGAACGAGGTGGCGGTGACGTCCGCGGTGATGGTGTACGCGGTGCCGACGTACAGGGTCGTGTCCGACACGCTGATCCCCTGAACGAGGGCGTTCGCCTGGGGTGCTGCCACCAGCGCCGCGGTCGCCAGCGCGCCGAGGAGTCCAGCGCCGAGTCCAGTTCGCCGTGCAGTCTTCATGTGTGTGCTCCTGTGCTCCGAAACCCACTGCCGTGTGGGTCATCGGGACAGTACCGACGCGCGCGGCGGAGCACAGCTATTTTGAAGGACCAATCTTTCAAAATAATCGGCCCCGCGAAAAAAGGCGGGAAAAGACGATAGCGACGCCCACTCACCACGCAACGAATACCCGGCACCCGAGGCGGGCGAACCCGCTCACGCCACGTGACGATACGACCGCGCGGCGATCACTTACCGGAGCGACGGCGACGCTCGGCGCGGGGAAGCCGCTCGGCGCTGATCACCATCGTGGGCGTCTCCAGCACGCCGACCCCGACCTCGATCACTTCCGCACGACCCGCGCCGGACTTCGTGAGCTCGTCCCGATCGCGTTCCAATTCCTCGATCGCGCTGATGCCCTTGAGCGCCAGCATCCGCCCGTGGTCCCGAACCAGCGGCATGGACCAGCCCGCCAGCTTGGCCAGGGGAGCGACCGCGCGCGAGGTGACCACGTCCGCCCCGCCGGCTTCCTTCTTCACGCCGGGCTGTTCGGCGCGCCCGCGCACCACGGTCACATCCAGTCCGGCGGACTCGATGAACTCGGCCAGGAAAACCGTGCGGCGCAACAGCGGTTCGACGAGTGTGATGCGCAGATCCGGTCGCGCGATGGCGAGCGGGATACCGGGCAGGCCCGCGCCGCTGCCGATGTCCACGACGGTCGAGCCCTGCGGAATGAGCTCACCGATCACCGCGCAATTGAGAATGTGGCGATCCCACAGCCGCGGCACCTCACGCGGCCCGATCAGTCCCCGTTCGACGCCCGCGCCCGCGAGCGCGGCGTAGTACCGCCGGGCCAGATCCAGCCGGTCGCCGAAGACGACGGCCGCGGCGGCGGGCGGTTCGACGAGAGCCGAAGCGGTCACTTCGGTGTCAGGTTCCACGTGAAACATCCTTCTGTGGGGGAGCGGTGAACGGGGGTTCCGAACAAAGCGGTGCCAGACAAAGCGTAGGGCCCCCGGTCGACTCGACGCGGGGGCCCTGGCTGTGCGGGGGTGCGTGTCACGCGGGCAGAACCACGACCCGGCGGTTGGGCTCGACGCCTTCGCTCTCACTGATCACGCCGTCCTGGGCGGCGACCGCGTCGTGCACGATCTTGCGCTCGAACGGGGTCATGGGAGCGAGAGCCTCACGCTCGCCGGACGCCTGCACGCGCTTGGCCGCCTCGGTGCCGATCTCGCTCAACTCCGAGCGGCGCTTCGCGCGCCAGCCGGCCACGTCCAGCATCAGCCGGCTGCGCACACCGGTCGCCTGTTGCACCGCGAGGCGGGTGAGTTCCTGTAGCGCGTCCAGCACCTCGCCGCGCCGGCCGACCAGCTTGGCCAGATCCTTGCCGCCGTCGATGCTCACGATGGCCCGGTCGCCTTCGACGTCGAGGTCGATGTCACCGTCGAAGTCGAGGACGTCGAGCAACTGCTCCAGGTAGTCGCCCGCGATCTCACCTTCTTCGATGAGGGCTTCCTCGGCATCCACCACGGGCTCGGCCGTGGTCTCCGATGTCGCCTCCGGTGCCGCCGTCGCAGCCGTCACAGTGGGGTCCCCTCCGTCGGTTTCAACAGTCATGGTTGGTTCCTTCATCTGGAGTTGTCGGCGCGGTGCGCCTCAATAGGGCAAGAGCGACTCAGCGCCGGCGCTTCTGGTTGGCCCGCCCGCGGTTGCCGGAACGCTTCTTGTTCGCGGTCGACTTGGCACCGTTCTGGTTGGCCTTGGGCGCGGCGCCGTTCTTGGCGGCGGTCTCGGACCCCTCCGCGGTCACCGTGTCCACGGCGTCCTGCTTCTTGCGCACATCGACCGGCTTGGCGCCCGGCTTCGGCGCGTTCTGCGCACGCCGCTCCAGCGCCTGCTCCTTCTTCGCCTGCTCTTCACGTTCCATGCGGCCGAAGACCAGATGCTGCTGCGCGTAGGTCCAGATGTTGTTCGCGACCCAGTAGATGAGGATGGCGATCGGCAGGAAGGGACCACCGACGAGCACGCCGAGCGGGAAGACCCACAGCGCGAGCTTGTTCATCATGGCGGCCTGCGGGTTGGCCGCGGCCTCCGGGCTCTGGCGATCCACCGACGCGCGCGCGTTGAAGTGGGTGGCCAGACCGGCGATCACCATGAGCGGCACCGACACCGCGATGATGGCGACCTTGCTCGGAACGCCGCCGTACTCGGCGAAGGACTCCAGCACGGCGGTCGGCTCGGTGATGAAGGCCGACAGGGGCGCACCGAAAAGCCGTGCGGTCAGGAAGGATTGGACGTCGCCCGCGCTGAAGACGTAGTTCGCGGTGTGCGCGTTGTCGTACGGCGACATGCCCAGCTGGCCCCAGCCGGTGCCGGTGCGGTTGAACGAGCGCAGCACGTGGAACAGACCGAGGAAGACCGGCACCTGCAGCAGCACGGGCAGGCAGCCCATGAGCGGGTTGAAGCCGTGGTCCTTCTGCAGCTTCTGCATCTCGAGCGTCATCTGCTGACGATCGTTCTTGTACTTCTTCTGCAGTTCCTTGATCTGCGGCTGCAACTCCTGCATCTGCCGCGTGGTCCGGACCTGCTTCACGAAAGGCTTGTACAGCACCAGCCGGAGCGTGAAGACGAGGAAGACCACGGACAGCGCCCAGGCGAAACCGTTGTCGTCGCCGAGGGCCCACCCGAAGACGCGGTGCCAGAACCACAGAATGGCCGACACCGGGTAGTAGATGAAATCGAGCACGGCGTTATGTACTCCCGTCGTTCGTATCGCCGGTCACCGCGGACGGCGACCCTTCATTGGCTGATGCCGCGTGCCGGCGACGCGAACGTTCCGGTACGGGGTCCCACCCACCAGGGTGCCAGGGCGCACATTTGGCCAGTCGCACGGCCGCCAGTCCGAGCCCGACGAACAGACCTCGGGTGCGCAGGGCGGTGACGGCGTACTCGCTACAGGTGGGCGTGAACCGGCACACCGGCATGCGGGTGGGGGAGACGTAGGTCCGATACAGCTCGATGAGGAATATCAGAGCTCGGGCCGGGAAGCGGGCAGCGGCGCGCGGCAGGGCGCGAGCTCGGCTCGGCGCGCTCATGATCGGGTGCCGGCGCCGGCGCCGGAATCGGCGCCCGCGTCACCTGTGATGCCGAGTTTGCGCAGCCCGCCTCTGACTTGCCGTTCGAGATCGGCGGAGGATGCATCGGCGGCGCCCGGCAGGGCGCGCAGCACGATGTCCGTGTTGTCGGGCAGTTCGGCCGCGATACTCGCGCAGATATGACGCAGGCGGCGGGCCACACGGTGGCGTACCACCGCTGGACCCACCGCCTTGCTGACGATCAAGCCGAAACGCGGACCGCCCACCCGGATGGATGGCATCGGTCCGCTCGGCTGAGCGTCGTGTAGCAGTACGTGCACAACGAGATCCCGCCTCCCGATCCGCCGGCCCTGGCGTACCGTCCGGGAGAAGTCGGTACGCCGGTGCAGCCGGTACGGCTCAGGCAACACCTGAGCCGCCGACGCAGTGCGGGCGGGGGAGCGACCCGAGAGACGACGAGCCGAAGGTCCGGCTCCACGGCGAGCCGTGCATACGTCGCCGCATCTCGGTGTTGTCGAATCAGGCCGTGAGAGTCTTGCGACCCTTGTTACGGCGCGCCGAAACGATGGCGCGACCCGCACGGGTACGCATCCGGAGACGGAAGCCGTGGACGCGCGCCCGACGACGGTTGTTCGGCTGGAACGTCCGCTTGCCCTTGGCCACGGTCAACACTCCTCTAGGTGGTGGACGTCCGGTGACGCCCGAAGCTTTGTCGGTAAATCAGTGTGCACCACGGCGGATCGGTGAGATCCCTCGGTGCATACCCTTTAGTTCGGCACGGGCAGCAGACAGCCGCCACCGCACCATAGGGTGACTGTAGAAGGGTACTGATCTGCTGGACGAGGGTCAAACTCGGGGTTAAGCGTGGGATCGCCCGCGCCTTTCGGCTCCTCGGGACCGTGCGCCCGGGCCCGCCACGCCCGGTGTCCGGGGTTCGCCACGCGGCGCATCCTGCGGGTTGGTGCGCACGCGCCTCGGTCATGTACGGTCCTTATCTGCGTCGGAGACCGCGAGCTAAGTTGCTAACGATTAGCTGAAGAACTGCAGGTCCACGCTGAATTATGACAATCCACCGGGATGCGACACGCATCCCCAGGTTGTCCACATCTGTGGATAATTGTGTGGAAAGACCCCTGAAGTGGCATATTCGTAGAGCCGACGGCGCCCGCCCACGCTCGGTTATGGGGAAACCGAGTAGTGCCTGCCCGTTTGCTCCAATCGACCTTGCTCCGGGGAGGACTACGTTCGTGGACGACGAGCAGAATGTGCTGACCGCTGTCTGGCCAGAGGTGATCGCCGAGCTTGCGAGCGGCTCCGCCGATGGGGAGATCCAGCCGGTCAGCAAGGCTCACAAGGCATGGCTCGGCATTATCGAACCCATCACCTTCGCACAGGGATTCGCCCTGCTCTCGGTGCCCGGAACGATGGCGCAGGAGGTCGTGGAAAGAGATCTTCGCGAGCCCATTCTGCGGTCGCTGGCGCGGCGCGGCCTCCAGGTCGAGGGACTGGGCGTTCGTATTCGGGCACAGCAGAACTCGCAGGTGGACCGGGCGCCCAGTACGCCGCGGCACGCACGGATGACCTCGCGCCCGGAACGCCCGCGTGAGACCGATCACGCTCCCGGCGGCTACCAGCCGGCGCCGCCCGCACCGGTCCCCGCGGACCGGCCCGTACCGCACTACCAGGCACAACCGGAGTACCCGGCGGCCCGCTACAACGCTCCACAGGACTACCCCACCGAGTACGGCGAACGCGAGACCTATCCACCTGTGGAATTCGCCCCGGCGCCGATGGCCGAAGAGTTGCCACCGCCGCCCGCACCCGAGCCGCAGGCCCCGCCGCGCCGCCGGGAACCCCATCGGGCCCCGGCCATGCCGCCGGGCCAGGAGTCGTTGTTCTCGCCCGAGCCCGACCCGGAGCCCGCACCGCTGCCGCCGCCCGCGCGCCGGCCCGTGGACGAGGATCACCACGACGACGAGGAGCCGGTGGTCAACGCCCGCAACTCGTGGCCGTCCTATTTCCCCAGCAAGTCGCCCGAGCGCGAGACCCCGCAGCCGCCCTCGGCGAACAGCCTGAACGCCAAGTACACCTTCGAGACCTTCGTCATCGGCGCGTCCAACCGCTTCGCGCACGCCGCGGCGGTCGCCATCGCGGAGGCTCCGGCGCGCGCGTACAACCCGCTGTTCGTCTGGGGCGCTTCGGGTTTGGGCAAAACACACCTGCTGCACGCGGCCGGGCACTACGCCCAGCGGCTGTTCCCGGGCATGCGGGTGAAGTACGTGTCCACCGAGGAATTCACCAACGACTTCATCAACTCGCTGCGTGACGACCGCAAGGTGGCCTTCAAGCGCCGCTACCGCGAGACCGACATCCTGCTGGTGGACGACATCCAGTTCATCGAGGGCAAGGAAGGCATCCAGGAGGAGTTCTTCCACACCTTCAACACCCTGCACAACGCCAACAAGCAGATCGTGGTCTCCTCCGACCGGCCGCCGAAACAGCTGGCCACGCTGGAGGAACGCCTGCGGACCCGCTTCGAGTGGGGCCTGATCACCGATGTGCAGCCGCCCGAGCTGGAGACCCGCATCGCCATCCTGCGCAAGAAGGCGCGGATGGACCGGCTGGACGCGCCGCACGACGTGCTCGAGCTCATCGCGAGCCGGGTGGAGCGCAACATCCGCGAGCTGGAGGGCGCGCTCATCCGGGTGACGGCCTTCGCCTCGCTCAACGGTCAGCCCCTCGACCTGGGCCTGGCCGAGATGGTGCTGCGCGATCTCATGCCGGACACCGCGACCATGGAGATCACCGCGGCCACGATCATGGCCGTGACCGCGGAGTACTTCAACACGACGCTGGAGGAGCTGACCGGTCCGGGTAAGGCCCGGCCGCTGGCCCAGGCCCGGCAGATCGCCATGTACCTGTCGCGCGAGCTCACCGACCTATCCCTGCCCAAGATCGGCCAGGCGTTCGGCCGGGACCACACCACGGTCATGTACGCCGAGAAGAAGGTGCGCAAGGAGATGACCGAGCGGCGCCGGGTGTACGACCAGGTTCAGGAACTCACAGCCCGAATCAAGCAACGTTCGCGCTGATCCACAACTAACAGGCCCCCACGTCGGTTGACGTGGGGGTTTGTCGTTTCCGGGGTTGGGGATTCCTCGAGGAGTCCTCGAGGAAAGCCTGTGGAATCCTCGAGGAATCCTCGAGTTGTGCACCGGTTTACCCACAGGGCTCGATCCACAGGGGTGCACAACCGGTTGTCCACAGTTCACACAGGTTCGTTCATCCTCGAGGTCTGACCTGGGCCGATGGGAGTTGTGCCCTGTGGATTCCTCGAGGACTCCTCGAGGAGTCCTCGAGTAAACACCGGGTTGTCCCCCGATTCGCTCCCATGTGGGTAGGTGGGCCCGAAACCGGGGAGCAACTCGAGGATGACTCGAGGATGAATGTGGAAACCGGCCGTGCTTCCACAGCCACTCCACGTTCATCCTCGAGACACCCTCGAGACATCCACACGCCGCCACACCCTCGGACCTGCGGAAACCGGGGAAGTCCACAGATTCCACACCGCCTACTACTACTTCAGTTCTCTCTAATTAGATTTCTCTTTTAAAACAGGTGTGTGGAAAGTCGGTCTGGGAGTGAACGGTTCGACGGGTAGCCGCTCCCCACTCGAACGAGGCATGGAGAAGGACGGGGACGGGTTGTCCCCACACACCCGGAGCATCGGCCGGAGCACACACCGAGTGGTTCGTTCGCGACCGGCGGGCCGTTTCATCGCGGACTCCGTCCGTGCGTCGGCGCCGACTTCGTCCGTGCGCCGGTCCCCAGGTCCATGACCACGGGCGACGAGCCGGCGGGTGTGCGCCGAGCCGGTGGGAGGGTCGGCGCGCACCGGCGAACTTCGCGCGGGTACGGTTCCTTGTCGTGCCCCTGTGCGAGACTGCGTAGGCGGCTTCCGGGGGAGAGGGCTCTAGCCCCCCTGAGAAATTCGCAGACCACGATCTATCGAGACTGGGAGAGGACAGCCGGGCGATGGAGCTTGCAAGCATGAAGTTTCGGGTTGCTCGCGAGGACTTCGCCGAATCCGTAGCCTGGGTGGCCCGCAGCCTGCCGTCGCGGCCTCCGGTCCCTGTGCTCGGCGGTGTGCTCCTCGTGGCGGACGAAAGCGGTCTGACCGTTTCGGGATTCGACTACGAGGTCTCCGCGCAGATGCGGGTGGCCGCCGAGGTGGCCGGCCCCGGGCAGGTGCTCGTCTCGGGCCGCCTGCTGGCCGACATCACCAAGGCGCTCTCGAACAAGCCGGTGGACGTGTCGGTGGACGGCACCCGCGTGCTGATCGCCTGCGGCAGTGCGAAGTTCTCGCTGCCGACCATGCCGGTCGAGGATTATCCCCAGCTTCCCGAACTTCCTCCCCAGACCGGTGAACTCGGTGTGGACGTGTTCTCCGCCGCCGTCGCGCAGGTGGCCGTGGCCGCGGGCCGCGACGACACCCTGCCGATGCTCACCGGCATCCGGGTGGAGATCGAGGGCCCCAAGGTCGTCCTGGCCGCCACCGACCGTTTCCGGCTCGCCGTGCGCGAACTGGAGTGGAACCCGGGCCGCGCGGACGTGGAGACCTCGGTGCTGGTCCCGGCCCGCACCCTGTCCGAGTCGGCCAAGACCCTCGGCGCCTCGGATCAGCCGGTGCAGCTGGCGTTCGGTACCGGCAGCGACGGTCTGCTCGGCATCGTCAACGGCGGCCGCCGCACCACCACGCGCCTGCTCGACGCGGAATTCCCCAAGTTCCGCCAGTTGCTCCCCAAGGAGCACACCTCCATCGCGACCCTCACCGTGGCGGCGCTGACCGAGGCCATCAAGCGTGTGGCCCTGGTGGCCGAGCGCGGCGCGCAGGTGCGGCTGGAGTTCTCCGAGGAGGGCGTGCTGCTCTCCGCCGGCGGTGACGACGCGGGCCGCGCCGAGGAATGGCTGGACGCCGATTTCCGCGGTGAGCCGCTGACCATCGCCTTCAACCCCGGCTACCTCGTCGACGGCCTGTCCGCGCTGCACACCGACAAGGTGACCTTCGGTTTCACGACGCCCAGCCGTCCGGCCGTCTTCGTGCCCGCGCCGGAAGAGGATCCGGCACAGCTGGATTCGGGCGCGTTCGCGGCGCTGGCCAGCAGCTACATCTATCTGCTGATGCCGGTGCGGCTCCCGGGCTGATCTGTGCACAGTGTTGACAACCCTGTGAAAAACTCGGCGCGCGTAGAGGATTCGATTCCTCTGCCCGCCGGGTTTTTTTCGGTGCGTGTGACGATTCCGCCGCGCGCCGCGGCCGCTGCCCCGTCGCGGCCGCCCGCGCTCGCCGGCACCGGGCCGTTTCTCCCCAGGTGGGTATCGCCGCTCCACAGGACGATGTCGCCGGGTCGCGGTCGCGCGGCGCGCGCGGCCGATGCGAAGGGCACGGTGGACTGACCGGATGTACGTGCGCACCCTGTCGCTGCGCGATTTCCGGTCGTGGGAAGCCGCCGAGCTCGAATTGCCGCCGGGCCGAACGGTTTTCCTGGGCTCCAACGGCAACGGCAAGACGAATCTGATCGAGGCCGTCGGCTATCTGTCCACACTCGGTTCACACCGTGTGTCCACCGATGCCCCGCTGATCCGGATCGGCGCCCAGCGCGCCCGCATCGGCGCGACGGTGGTGAACACCGGTCGCGAGCTGCGCGTGGACATGGAGCTCAACCAGGGCGTCGCGAACAAGGCGCAGATCAACCGGTCGCCGGTGCGGCGCCCGCGCGAGATCCTGGGGATTCTGCAGACGGTGCTGTTCGCACCGGAGGACCTGTCGCTGGTGCGCGGCGATCCCTCCGAGCGCCGGCGGTTCCTGGACGAGCTGGCCACCGCGCGCCTGCCGCGGCTGGCGGGGGTGCGCGCGGATTACGACAAGGTGCTGCGGCAGCGCTCGGCGCTGTTGAAAACCGCGGGGCGGCACGCGCGTTCGGGTTCGCGCGGGAACGAGCTGAGCACGCTGGACGTGTGGGACGGGCATCTGGCCGCGCACGGCGCGGTGCTGCTGGCCCAGCGCCTGCGCCTGGTGCACGAGCTCTATCCACACCTCGCACAGGCCTACGGCTCGATCGCCCCGGAGTCGAGACCGGCATCGATCGGTTACCGAAGCGGTTATCTCCCACCGGAACTGCTCGATCCGGCGCGTTCTCCACAGGCTGGTGACGACGGCGAGCTGGAGGCGATTCTGCTGCGCGAGCTGGCCGCGGCCCGGTCGAAGGAACTCGACCGGGGGGTGTGCCTGGTCGGTCCGCACCGTGACGATCTGGATCTGATGCTGGGTTCGGCGCCCGCGAAGGGTTTCGCCAGTCACGGTGAATCCTGGTCCTTCGCACTGGCTTTGCGGCTGGGCGCGTTCGAGCTGCTGCGGACCGCGGGCACCGACCCGGTCCTGATCCTGGACGACGTGTTCGCCGAGCTGGATCGTCGTCGCCGGACCGCGCTGGCCGCCGTCGCCGCCGGGGCCGAGCAGGTGTTCATCACCGCGGCGGTGCCCGAGGACGTGCCGCCGGAATTGGAGGCCGCGCCGATGCCGGTGGAGACCACGGGCGAGGCGGACCGCCGCGCCTCGCGGATCGCGCGCTGAACGACCGTCGCGCGTCCGCCCGCCGATTCGCGACTCCGGATCGAGCTCGTACGCACGCCTTTCCGCCCGGTAGTACTCGCCGGCACCCGCACGCGCGTCGAACGTCCCGGCGCGTATCGGGGCCGGTCGCCCTGCCGCGGCGCGGGCCGAACTGTCGCCGCCCGTGCGTGTTCCGCGCCTGCTGCGGAGTTGTCCCCAGCTGTCCCCAATTCCCCAGCTTTGTCCCCAGGCTCGGCGCACGACATCCCCGGCTTCGCACCCGGCGCGATGGCGCGAGTGCGACATCACCGCCCGGCGCGGCCGTGTTCGTCGGCGGCATGCGGCAGAATCCTGCAGGACCACCGACCGGTGTGCGGCCCGGGAACGAGAGCCGTGCGCGCGGGACCGGCGGGCGCGCCGGGTGATCGCACACCGCCGGCGAGCGACGGGACAACGATGAGAAGGGACAGGTGGAGTGGCCGAGCAGTCCGAACCCCGTGACCTCGATCGTCCCGCCGCCGCGAGCGGTGCGGCGGGGTCGGAACCGGAGTTGCGCGGGGTCGATCTCGCGCGCCGGGCCTTGGAGGAGGCGCGGGCGGCGGCCCGCGCGGCCGGCAAGTCGGTCGGCCAGGGCCGGTCCTCGCCGCGCACGGGCGGGGTGCGCGCGCTGCGCGGCCGCCGCCGCGGCTGGTCCGGCGCGGGCCCGGACGATCGCGATCCACAGTTGTTCGGCGCGCTGACCAGCCAGCTGGCCAAGGGACGCGGCTGGTCCGGCAAGGTGGCCGAGGGCATGGTCTTCGGGCAGTGGGCCAAGGTGGTGGGGGAGGACATCGCGGCGCACGCGCAGCCGATCTCGCTGGAGAACAGCGTGCTGAGCATCCAGGCCGAGTCGACCGCCTGGGCCACGCAGCTGCGCATGTTCCAGTCGCAGATTCTGGCCAAGATCGCGGCCGCGGTCGGCCACGGCGTGGTCAAACAGGTGCGCATCAACGGGCCCATCGCGCCGAGCTGGCGCAAGGGGGAGCGGCACATCAAGGGCCGGGGGCCGCGCGACACCTACGGGTAGATCCCCCGTGCGCCCGGCGCCGGAATCGCCTGTGGCGGAACCGGCCCCGCTCGTCCCCGTCCCGACCGGCCCGCCGCTTCGTTCCACGTGAAACGGCGGGCCGTGTCGTGTCGGTGCCCCGCACTAGGCTGAACCTGCTCTCGGGGCAGGCGCCCGGAATTCCCGGGCCCGCGATCACGATCACCGCGAACCGCATCGCAAACTCGTCCGCCGCGCGCTCGTCCGCCCGCTGAGGCTCTTTCCACGCCGTTCACCCATGACCGGACATATTGCTGGTCGATTTCTCGCACTCACGGCCCACTCAGGGGTGTCATAGGTGCATTCCTTGTCGGTCGTACCAGTAGGATGGGGGAGTAACTAGCGGCGATACCTCCCGGCGCGTTCAGCGACAGCTCGCGCGTGGACCCGTAACTCTCGAGCAGACATGCTTTCGGGCCCCACGTGTGCGCTCGTCCGGCGCCGGGAGGATCAGCAAGTAAGGAGAGCTACCGACCAGTGGCTGCCATGGACTCCAACGCAGACGGCTCGACCAAGCCCAAGTCAGGCAACCCGGGCTACGGTGCCGACTCCATTACTGTTCTCGAGGGCCTCGAGGCGGTCCGCAAGCGTCCCGGTATGTACATCGGTTCGACCGGCGAGCGCGGCCTCCACCACCTGATCTGGGAGGTCGTCGACAACTCCGTCGACGAGGCGATGGCGGGCTACGCCAGCCGCGTCGATGTCACGCTGCTGGCGGACGGCGGCGTCGAGGTCGTCGACGACGGCCGCGGTATCCCGGTCGGCATGCACGCGCAGGGCGTACCGACCATCGAGGTCGTCATGACCCAGCTGCACGCGGGCGGCAAGTTCGACTCCGACGCCTACGCGGTGTCCGGCGGTCTGCACGGCGTCGGCATCTCGGTGGTGAACGCGCTGTCCACCCGCCTCGAGGCCGAGGTCGACACCGACGGCTTCCACTGGACCCAGGAGTACAAGGATTCCAAGCCGGGCCCGCTCGCCAAGGGCGACGCGACCCGCCGCACCGGCACGACGATCCGGTTCTGGGCCGATCCGAACATCTTCGAGACCACCACCTACAACTTCGAGACGGTCGCGCGCCGGCTGCAGGAGATGGCGTTCCTGAACAAGGGCCTCACCATCACCCTGACCGATCAGCGGGTCGCCGAGAACGAGATCACCGACGAGGTGGTCAGCGATACCGCCGAGGCGCCCAAGCACGTCGACGAGAACACCCCGGCCGCCGAGCCGAAGGTCAAGACCCGGACCTACCACTACCCGGGCGGTCTCGAGGACTACGTCAAGCACATCAACCGGACCAAGACCCCGATCCACAATTCGATCGTGGGCTTCACCGGCAAGGGCACCGGGCACGAGCTCGAGGTCGCCATGCAGTGGAACTCGGGCTACTCCGAGTCCGTGCACACCTTCGCCAACACCATCAACACCCACGAGGGCGGCACCCACGAGGAGGGCTTCCGCGCGGCGCTCACCACGGTGGTGAACAAGTACGCGAAGGACAAGAAGCTCCTCAAGGAGAAGGACGGCAACCTCACCGGCGACGACATCCGCGAGGGCCTGGCCGCCATCGTCTCGGTGAAGATCTCGGACCCGCAGTTCGAGGGCCAGACCAAGACCAAGCTGGGCAACACCGAGGTCAAGTCGTTCGTGCAGCGCACCTGCAACGAGCATCTCGCGCACTGGTTCGAGGCGAACCCGGCGGACGCGAAGACCATTGTCACCAAGGCGGTCTCGTCCGCGCAGGCCCGCGTGGCCGCGCGCAAGGCCCGCGAGCTGGTGCGCCGCAAGTCCGCGACCGACCTGGGCGGGCTGCCGGGCAAGCTGGCGGACTGCCGCTCCAAGGATCCGGTGAAGTCCGAGATCTACATCGTGGAGGGCGACTCCGCCGGTGGTTCGGCCAAGTCCGGCCGCGACTCGATGTACCAGGCGATCCTGCCGCTGCGCGGCAAGATCATCAACGTCGAGAAGTCGCGTATCGACAAGGTGCTCAAGAACAACGAGGTCCAGGCGATCATCACCGCCTTCGGCACCGGCATCCACGACGAGTTCGATATCGCCAAGCTGCGCTATCACAAGATCGTGCTGATGGCCGACGCCGACGTGGACGGCCAGCACATCTCGACGCTGCTGCTGACCCTGCTGTTCCGCTTCATGCGCCCGCTGGTCGAGCACGGTCACGTCTACCTCGCGCAGCCGCCGCTGTACAAGCTCAAGTGGCAGCGCAGCGAGCCGGAGTTCGCGTACTCCGACCGCGAGCGCGACGGGCTGCTGGAGGCCGGTCTGGCCGCCGGCAAGAAGATCAACAAGGACGACGGCATCCAGCGCTACAAGGGTCTGGGCGAGATGAACCCGAAGGAGCTGTGGGAGACCACCATGGATCCGACGGTCCGCGTCCTGCGTCTGGTGACGCTCGACGACGCGGCCGCGGCCGACGAGCTCTTCTCGATCCTCATGGGTGAGGACGTGGAAGCGCGCCGCAGCTTCATCACACGCAACGCCAAGGACGTTCGGTTCCTCGACGTCTAGCGAGGCAGGGCCCGGGGGTTCGATTCCCCTAGGCCCCTCCTGCGTCCGGAACCATCCAAAAGACTTCCTACGGAGACCAATTCATGACTGAGACCGAGCTTCCCCCGTCGGGCGGCGACCGCATCGAACCGGTCGACATCCAGCAGGAGATGCAGAACTCCTACATCGACTACGCCATGAGCGTCATCGTCGGGCGCGCGCTGCCCGAGGTGCGCGACGGCATGAAGCCGGTGCACCGCCGGATCCTGTACGCGATGTACGACAACGGCTACCGCCCGGACCGCAGCTACGTGAAGTCCGCGCGCCCGGTCGCCGACACCATGGGCAACTACCACCCGCACGGTGACACGGCGATCTACGACACCCTCGTCCGCATGGCCCAGCCGTGGTCGCTGCGCTATCCGCTGGTCGACGGGCAGGGCAACTTCGGTTCGCGCGGCAACGACGGCGCGGCCGCCATGCGCTACACCGAGTGCCGCCTGACCCCGCTCGCGATGGAGATGCTGCGCGAGATCGACCACGAGACGGTCGATTTCACGCCGAACTACGACGGCAAGACGCAGGAGCCGGTCGTGCTCCCGGCGCGCGTGCCCGCGCTGCTGATGAACGGCTCCAACGGCATCGCCGTCGGTATGGCCACCAACATCCCGCCGCACAACCTCACCGAGCTGGCCGAGGCGATCTTCTGGGCGCTGGACAACCACCTCGCCGACGAGGAGGCCACCCTCGAGGCGTGCATGGAGCGCGTGAAGGGCCCGGACTTCCCGACCGCGGGCCTGATCGTGGGCACCCAGGGCATCAACGACGCGTACCGGACCGGCCGCGGCTCGATCCGCATGCGCGGCGTGGTGGAGATCGAGGAGGACTCGCGCGGTCGCACCACGATCGTCATCACCGAGCTGCCGTATCAGGTCAACACCGACAACTTCATCAACGCGATCGCCGAGCAGGTCAAGGACGGCAAGATCGCGGGCGTCTCTGACATCCACGACGAGTCCTCGGACCGCGTCGGCATGCGCATCGTGGTCACGGTCAAGCGCGACGCCATCGCCAAGGTGGTGCTGAACAACCTCTACAAGCACACCCAGCTGCAGACCTCGTTCGGCGCGAACATGCTCTCGATCGTGGACGGGGTGCCGCGCACGCTGCGCCTGGATCAGATGATCCGGCTGTACGTGACGCACCAGTTGGAAGTGATCGTCCGGCGCACCAAGTACCTGCTGCGCAAGGCCGAGGAGCGCGCCCACATCCTGCGCGGCCTGGTGAAGGCGCTCGATCAGCTGGACGCGGTCATCGCCCTGATCCGCCGCTCGGCCGACACCGACACCGCCCGCACGGGCCTGATGCAGCTGCTCGAGATCGACGAGGTCCAGGCGACCGCGATCCTGGACATGCAGCTGCGCCGCCTGTCGGCTCTCGAGCGCCAGAAGCTGATCGACGAGCTGGCCAAGATCGAGCTCGAGATCGCCGATCTCAAGGACATCCTCGCCAAGGAAGAGCGTCAGCGCTCCATCGTCCGTGACGAATTGGCCGAGATCGTCGACAAGCACGGCGACGATCGCCGCACTCGGATCATCGCCGCCGACGGCGATGTCGCGGACGAGGATCTGATCGCCCGCGAGGACGTGGTGGTCACCATCACCGAGACCGGGTACGCCAAGCGCACCAAGACCGACCTCTACCGGTCGCAGAAGCGCGGCGGCAAGGGCGTGCAGGGCGCGGGTCTCAAGCAGGACGACATCGTCCGGCACTTCTTCATCACCTCCACGCACGACTGGCTGCTGTTCTTCACCAACAAGGGCCGGGTGTACCGGGCCAAGGCGTACGAGCTGCCCGAGGCGCTGCGCACCGCGCGCGGTCAGCACGTGGCGAACCTGCTGGCCTTCCAGCCGGACGAGAAGATCGCGCAGGTCATTCAGCTCAAGACCTACGAGGACGCCCCGCACCTGGTGCTCGCCACCCGCAACGGCCTGGTCAAGAAGTCGCGCCTGACCGATTTCGACTCCAACCGGACCGGCGGCATCGTGGCCGTGAACCTGCGCGACAACGACGAATTGGTCGGCGCCGCACTGTGTTCGGCCGAGGACGATCTGCTCCTGGTGTCCGCGCACGGCCAGTCGATCCGCTTCTCCGCCAACGACGAGGTGCTGCGCCCGATGGGCCGCGCGACCTCCGGCGTGCAGGGCATGCGGTTCAACGCGGACGATGAACTGCTCTCGCTCAACGTGGTTCGCGACGGCGACGGAATCTACCTGCTTGTCGCGACCGCGGGTGGGTACTCCAAGCGCACCGCGATCGACGAGTACACCGCTCAGGGCCGTGGCGGAAAGGGTGTATTGACCATTCAGTACGACCCGAAACGTGGCAGTCTGGTCGGGGCGCTCATCGTCAACGATGACGACGAGCTGTATGCCATCACTTCGGGCGGCGGAGTTATTCGCACTGCGGCCAATCAGGTTCGTAAAGCCGGACGCCAGACCAAGGGTGTGCGATTGATGAACCTCGGCGAGGGCGATACGTTGCTTGCGATCGCGCGGAACGCGGACGAGCCCGACCAGGTCGCCGATGACGACACCGGCGATTCGGCGAAGCAGTAGTTTCACCACACAGCGGCGGCACAACGGATCGAAGGATTCACCATTGACCACGAATCAGCCGAATGACCAGCGCGGTCACGCCAACGGTGTGACCGAGAGGATCGCACCGTCCCCGATTCCGCCGCGCCCGCGTCCGGGATCCGGGAACGAGGGCGGTGTGCCGCAACCGCACGAAACGCCGGACGCCTCCGGCGATTTCGCGCCGGAGGCACCCGGGGCGCGCACGACGGACCAGTCCGAGGCGGCCGCTCCCGAGGCGGTGGAGGGTCAGGCTGGGAATTCGCCCTATCAGGACGGGGGTTGGTCGCAGCTGCCGCAGCGCGAGCCGCAGTCCAACCTGTACCGGCCGGGCCAGTCGCCCACCACCGGTCGCCCGGCGGGCGGCGGCGGTCTGGGTGGCGGTGGGCTCGGCGGCGGTGGCGGGCTCGGCGGCGGCGGCCTGAACGCCGGCGCCTCCAACGCCCGCACGACCGCGGACCTCGCGGCCAAGGCGGCCCGCAAGGAGGCCGCCATGGTGAAGTCCGTCGGCATCGACGGACCGACCCGCAGCATCGCCCGTCCGGAGCTGGTGAAGGATCTGCCGGACCTGTCGGAGATCCGGCATCCGCTGCCCATGCCGGAACCGATTCCGCCGGCCGGTCCGGTGTCGCCGTCCGCTCCCGCGGCGGTGGCGCAGGCCGCGGCCACCGGTGAGCCGCTGCGCGCCACCGTGCAGGTGCGCCACATCGATCCCTGGTCCACGCTGAAGGTTTCGCTGGTGATCAGCGTGGCCATGTTCTTCGTGTGGATGCTGGCGGTCGGCATGCTGTACCTCGTGCTCGAGGGCATGGGCGTGTGGGAGCGGCTCAACAGCACCTTCACCGACATGGTGTCGGACAGTTCGTCCTCGGGAATCATCGACGCGGGCTCGGTCTTCGGCTACGCCGGCGTCATCGGCCTCATCAATGTGGTTTTGCTCACCGCGCTCTCCACGGTGGGGGTGTTCGTCTACAACCAGTGCTGCGATCTCGTCGGCGGTATCCAGGTGACCCTGGCGGACCCCGATTAACGGTCGCTGATCCCCGTGCCGAAACGGCCGGTCCCGCCTGTAATTTCAGGCCGGTGACCGGCCGTTTTGCTTATCCGCACGGTCATCCGGTAATCTTCTGCCTCGGTCAGGGTGACACACTCTGAACCGGATGAGGGCCTATAGCTCAGGCGGTTAGAGCGCTTCGCTGATAACGAAGAGGTCGGAGGTTCAAGTCCTCCTAGGCCCACTCTCGAACATCACAGTAGGGTGGGATTCATGAAATTTCTCCTCACGGTCGGTGTAGTCGTCGCGGTGATCTTCGGAATCAGCAAGCTCCGTCAGCGCAGCGACGCGGATCTCTGGCACGAGGTAACCACTCGCTGATGTGATCCTCTTCGGGACTCGTCCCGTTCGGGGCCTTAGCTCAATTGGCAGAGCACTGCCTTTGCAAGGCAGGGGTTAGGGGTTCGATTCCCCTAGGCTCCACAATCTCTCGCAGGTCAAGCCCACATCCGTGATCTTGGCCGCGTCGCGCGTCCGCGGTGTCCACGAACCCGCCGATCGTCCCGGGCCCGGTGTAGGGGAATCCACCGCCGCTGTTCCTCATGACACGAACGGTGCTCGGTTGTGACACGAGACAGTGCGCTGAACCGGCGCCTGATCGCCCCGTAAGGTGACTGCATGGCTGCCACGGAAATCTCGAAACTCGTCCAATCCGTGGTCGAGCCGTACCTGCTCAACGGTCCCCGCAAGTACAACCGCCGCGAAGTCGCCCGGCGCACCGGGGTGCCGTCCTCGCTGACCCGCAGGCTGTGGGTCGCGCTGGGTTTCCCGGCCGATCCCGATGACGACGCCGTCGAGTACACCGACGCCGATATTCAGGCCGCGCGGACCTTCGCCCGCCTGAATGTGCTCGCGGAAGCGGACATTCACCGTCAGACCACCACCGCGCGCACCCTGGGCCGGTCGATGGCGCGGCTGGCGGAGTGGCAGGTCGATCTGGTGACCGAGGAGATCCAGGCGCGGATCGCCAACCGGCTGGCGGAGGATCCGGGCGCGGATCGGGCCGAGGTGGCGCGCGCGGCCACCGAGGAGGTGGTGTCCGATTTCGAGGCGCTGCACTCCTACGCGTGGCGCCGGCACCTGGACGCGGCCCTGGCCCGTTCGCTGGACGAGGGCACGTACGCGGGGGACACCCAGCGCATGCTGGCGGTCGGCTTCGCGGACATGGTGGGGTACACCCGCCTGACCCGGCACCTGGAGGTGGAGGAGCTGGCGGCGCTGCTGGAGGCGTTCGAGGCGGCCACCAGCAACGCCATCACCGCCAACGGCGGCTGGGTGATCAAGAACGTGGGCGACGAGGTCATGTTCGCGTCCTACAGCGCCGAGCAGGGCGCGCGGATCGCGCTGGCCATCCAGGAGGCCGCCACGGCCTCGCACGGCGTCACCCAGGAGTTGCGGGTGGGTCTGGCGTACGGCGAAGTCCTGCAACGCTTCGGGGACCTCTACGGGTCGGTGGTGAACGTGGCCGCGCGCCTCACGGGTGTGGCCCGGCCGGGCACGGTGCTCATCGATGACGGTGCGGCACAGGAGATCAGCTCCGATCCGCAGTTCGATCTGCGGCACCTGCGCACGGTCCGCGTCCGCGGGATCAACCGCCTGCACGGACATGTCCTGCGCCGCAACGAGATCCGGCCGTTGGTCTGATTCGTCTGATTGATCCCTCGTCGCCCCGGCGGGCGAACCTACCCCGGACATGGGGGCGGGCCTCGGCGAAGGGGGGGAGTTAGCCGAGGCCCGCGTAGGGTCGGCCCGGGGGGGAGGGGCCGACGAAAACGATCCTACGCGACACCGGCAGATCGCGTGGCCATCGGGGCATCGCGTTCGGAAGATTTTTTGCACCGAAACCTGTCGTACCCCTGTGCGAACATGTGTTCGTACCGGAACCGCGGTGTTATTCAGGTGACATTTCGCGGCGATTCGGACGATACTTGCCCCATATGTCCGATCTCGTTCCGTGGCGTTCGCGCAGTTCAGACCCCCTGCGAGCGCCTCACCACACGACATCAGGAGAATCATGCCCGACGCAGTAGTCGCCGAGGGTCTGGTCAAGAAGTACGGCCGGACGGTCGCACTCGACGGACTCGATCTATCCGTGCCGGAGGGCACAGTCACCGCACTGCTCGGCCCCAACGGCGCGGGCAAGACGACCACGGTGCGCGTACTCACCACCCTGCTCATCCCCGACTCCGGCCGGGCCACGGTCTCCGGCGTGGATGTGCTGAAAGAGCCGCAGCTCTTGCGATCTCGGATCGGCACCTCCGGGCAGTACGCCGCGGTCGACGAATATCTCACCGGTTTCGAGAACCTCGAGATGGTGGGCAGGCTCTATCACATGGGCACCAAGCGCAGTAAGGAGCGCGCCCGCGAACTGCTGGAGCGCTTCCGGCTCTCCGACGCCGCCGATCGCCCGGTCAAGGGCTACTCCGGCGGTATGCGCCGCCGGCTCGACCTGGCGGGCGCCCTGGTCGCCAATCCGCCCGTGTTGTTCCTGGACGAGCCGACCACCGGCCTGGATCCCCGTGCGCGCCTTGATCTCTGGGACGTCATCGAGGAACTGGTCGCCGGCGGCACCACGCTCCTGCTCACCACCCAGTACCTGGAGGAGGCCGATCGCCTGGCCGATTCCATCGCCGTCATCGACCACGGCAAGGTCATCGCCGAAGGAACCAGCGATGAGCTCAAGTCCATGGTCGGCGGCGACCGCATCGAGCTGACCGTCGACCACGTCGACAGTCTCGGCGTCGCACACGAGGCGCTGATCAATCTGGCGCAGGGGGAGATTCGGCTGGAGCCGGGTCTGCGCCGCATCATCGTCCCGGTCAGCGACGGCTCGCAGGCGCTGGTCGACGCGATCGGGCAGCTGGCCAAGCACGAGGTCGTGATTCACGACGTGGCGCTGCGCCGCCCCTCGCTCGACGACGTGTTCCTGACCCTGACCGGTCACGAGGCCGACGATCTGGTCAACGGCGCCAAGGCCGCGACGACGGAAGGACAGAACCGATGAGTGTCGTCACCGCCGCGAAACCGTCGCTGGCCGAACGCGCTTCGATGCTGGTCAGCGACAGCCTCACCATCACCAAGCGCAATGTCATCAAGATTCGCCGCGTCCCCGACGTGCTGATCTTCTCGACGCTGTCGCCGATCATGTTCGTGCTGCTGTTCGCGTTCGTCTTCGGCACGGCCATCAAGGTTCCGGGTCTCGAGGGCGGCTACCGGGAATTCCTCATCGCCGGCATCTTCGCCCAGACGGTCGTGTTCGGCGGCTCGTTCACGGGTCTGAGCCTGGCCGAAGATATCCAGAAGGGCATCATCGACCGCTTCCGCTCGCTACCCATGGAACCGGCCGCGGTGCTCATCGGCCGCACCCTGGCCGACGTGGTCATCAACGTGGTGAGCCTGATCGTCATGTCGCTGGCCGGTCTGGTGGTGGGCTGGCGCATTCGCGGCTCGTTCTGGGACGCGGTGCTGGCCTTCCTGCTGCTGTTGCTGTTCGCCTACGCCATCTCGTGGATCATGGCCGTCATCGGCCTGATGGTGCGCACGCCCGAGGTGTTCAACAACGCGACGTTCATGGTGATCTTCCCGCTCACCTTCCTGGCCAACACGTTCGTGCCGCTCGAGGATCTGCCGGGCCCGCTGAAGGTCTTCGCCGAATGGAATCCGGTGTCCGCGCTGACCCAGGCGACCCGCGAACTGTTCGGCAACACCAGTGCGGCGTTCCCGCCGCCGGATGCCTGGTCCATGCGGCATCCGGTAGCGACCACCCTCATCTGGGTGGTGGTGATCCTGGTGGTGTTCGTGCCGCTGGCGGTGCGACAGTACAAGCGTTCGGTGAGCCGCTAGCCGCGGGTCAGCGGTTGGTCTCCGCGTCCGCCAGCGGGGCGGGCGCGGAACCGTTGCGGGAGTAGCCCAGCCGCGGCGGCTCGGCCGCCGGGACGGGCGGCTGCGGCCGCCGGCTCAGGACGAACGCGGCGGCCCCACCGGCCGCTGCCAGCAGTGCCGCCAAGATGATCGATTTGCGAGAGCGTCCCATCCGACCACTGTGTCACGGCACGCGACATCGCGCACCAATCGATTCGTTTGTCGCCGGTTCGCTATTCGACCGTGACGCTCTTGGCCAGGTTCCGGGGCTTGTCCACATCCCGGTCCAGCGCGATGGCGGTGTGATACGCCAGCAGCTGCAGCGGGATGGTGAGAACGATCGGGTCGAGTTCGGGCGCCACCGCGGGCACCCGGATGACCGCGTCGGCCAGTCCCTCGGGCAGTTCGGTGTTGGTGACCGCGATGACGGGCCCGCCGCGCGCCTTGATCTGCTCGATGGTGGTGATGTTCTTTGCCAGCAGCTCGTCACCCGGGATCAGCACCACGCTGGGCATGTCGGGGTCGATCAGGGCCAGCGGACCGTGCTTGAGCTCGGAGCCCTGGTACGCCTCGGCGTGAATGTAGGAGATCTCCTTGAGCTTCTGCGCCCCTTCGCGGGCCACCGGCCAGCCGCGCACGCGGCCGACGAAGAACATGCTGCGGGCCTTGGCGTAGTTGGCCGCGATCTCGGCGATCTCGGCGTCCTGGGCGAGCACCGCCTCGATGGCGTCCGGCAGCGCCCGCAGACCGCCGACGATGCGCTCGCCGCCCGCGGCGGACAGGTCGCGCACCCGGCCGAGCAGCAGCGCCAGCATGGCGAAGGACACGGTCATGTTGGTGAGCGCCTTGGTGGAGGCCACCGAGACCTCGGGGCCGGCGTGCAGGAACACCCCGGCGCCGCATTCGCGGGCGATCGCGCTGCCGACCACGTTCACCGCGCCGATCACGCGCCCGCCCTTGCGCTGCAGCTCCTGGACCGCGGCCAGGGTGTCCAGGGTCTCCCCGGACTGGCTGATGGCGACGTACAGCGCGTCCGGATCCACCACCGGGTTGCGGTAGCGGAACTCGGAGGCGGGTTCGGCGGTCGCCGGAATGCGCGCCAGCTCCTCGACCAGCTGGGCGCCGAGCTGTCCGGCGTAGTAGGCCGAGCCGCAGCCCAGGAACACCACCTTGCGAATGCCGCGCAGTTCGCGCGCGTCCATGTTGAGTCCGCCCAGGATGGCGGTGGCGAAGCGTTCGTCGAGCCGGCCGCGCAGGGCGCGGCGGACGGCGTCGGGCTGCTCCGCCATCTCCTTGCGCATGAAGTCGTCGTAGCCGCCCAGCGCGTAGTCCTCGGCCGCCATGGCGATGGTGGTCGGGGTCTTGTCGGTGCGGCGCGCGTCCAATCCGAGTGTGCTGGTGCGGAATTCGCCCGCGCGCACGGTGGCCAGCTCGCCGTCGTCGAGGAAGACCACGCGCTGGGTGTGGTGCACCAGCGCGGCGACGTCCGAGGCGACGAACATCTCGCCGTCGCCGACGCCGAGCACGATCGGGCTGCCGTTGCGGGCGACCACGAGCTCGTCGGGGCGGCGCGGGTCGAGCACGAGCAGCCCGTAGGTGCCCTCGACGCGGTGCAGCGCGGTGCGGACCGCGTCCTCCAGGGAATCGGCGTCGGTCAGGGCGGCCGCCACCAGGTGGGCGATGGCCTCGGTGTCGGTGTCGGAGACGAATTCCACACCCGCGGCGGTCAATTCGGCGCGCAGTTCCTCGGCGTTCTCCACGATCCCGTTGTGCACCACGGCGATTCGGCCGGCGCCGTCGGTGTGCGGGTGCGCGTTGGCGTCGCTGGGCTCGCCGTGCGTGGCCCAGCGGGTGTGCGCGATGCCGACGTTGCCGCGCAGGCGGGCTCCCTCGGCGTCCACCCGGTTACGCAGATCCTGCACCCGCCCTTGGGTTTTGGTGATCCGCAACCGGCCCCGGTGCGGGATGGCGAGTCCGGCGGAGTCGTACCCGCGGTATTCGAGCCGATGCAGGCCCTCGAGCAGGACCGGCACGGCGTCGCGGTGCCCGATGTATCCGACGATTCCACACATTGCGGCGAGGCTCTCCTCTATCCGTAGACGATGCGGCGCAGTTGCCGTTCGGTGAATTCCGGGGCGGCGACCGGCCGCCCGGCGAGTTCGGCGGCGAGCTGCCGCCAGATCTCGGCGTTGCGCACCTGCCGGCGCTGCAGTTCGGCGTGTCTGCGTCGCACGAACTGTTCGGCGGTCTCGTCGAAGTATCCGGCGACATCGGCGACCACCCGGGCCGCGACCGCTGCGGGTAGCCCGGTGGACGCCGCCACGTGGCGCACCAGATCGGCCGGAACCCCGTCATTCACCGCACCGAACCTGCCATGATCACCCCTACTCCGCAACTTATCTGCCCGGATTCGGGCAGGAAGTGCGGTGAATCTCGTGACCGGCGGTGTTTGCGGTGTGGACGGCCCCGGCTCGGGTCGCGCCGGTCCCGAGTGTCGGGAAACCCTGGACGCGCAACCAACTACCCTTGGCTCCGTGACCTCACCGAATCAGACCGCCGTGGCGACGCTGCACACCAACCTCGGCGATATCAAGATCGCGCTCTTCGGTAACCACGCCCCCGCGACCGTCCGCAACTTCCTCGGGCTCGCCGACGGTTCCGCGCCGTACACCACCCCGAACGCCTCGGGCACCACGTCCGGCCCGTTCTACGACGGCGCCGTGTTCCACCGGATCATCGACGGCTTCATGATCCAGGGTGGCGACCCGACCGGCACCGGCCGCGGCGGCCCGGGGTACGAGTTCAAGGACGAGTTCCACCCGGAACTGCGTTTCGACCGCGGCTACCTGTTGGCCATGGCCAACGCCGGCCCGGGCACCAACGGTTCGCAGTTCTTCATCACCGTGGGCCCGCAGTCGCACCTCAACCGCAAGCACACCATCTTCGGCGAGGTGCTCGACCCGGATTCGCGCAAGGTGGTCGACACCATCGCCACCGCGGCGACCGATCGCAACGACCGTCCCAAGGACGAGATCGCGATCTCCAGCATCACCATCTCCTGAGTTCACCCGATCCAGAAGAGAATTCGACATGAACCCGCACCAGCCCGCACCGACCTGTTTCCGGCACCCCGACCGGCCCACCGGTCTGGGGTGCACCCGGTGCGGGCGCCCGGCCTGCCCGGAGTGCCTCACCCCGGCCGCGGTCGGGCAGCACTGCGTGGAGTGCGTGGCGCAGGGCCGCAGGGATGTCCGGCCGGTGCGCACCATGACCGGCGCGGTGCAGTCGGCGATCGGCAAGCCGTACGTCACGTGGGCGCTCATCGGGCTCAACGTGCTGGTCTTCGCGATCACGGCGCTGCAGGCGCGGAATCCGGTGCAGAACACCGCGTCCCAGCTGTTCCGCGACTGGCGGCTGATTCCGGCCCTGGTCGGTGAGGGCGAGTGGTGGCGGATCATCGGTTCCGGGTTCCTGCACTACGGCCCGCTGCACCTGCTGGCGAACATGTTCGCGCTGTACGTGCTCGGGCCCTACTGCGAGGCCGCGCTGGGCCGGGCGCGCTACGTGTCGGTGTACCTGGTGTCGCTGCTCGGCGGTTCGGCGGCGGTGACGCTGCTCGGGGCGCCGGACGTGGCGACGGTCGGCGCCTCCGGCGCGATCTTCGGCCTGTTCGGCGCGGTCGCGGTGATCATGCTGCGCACCCGGCAGAACCTGACACAGATCCTCATGCTGCTGGTGCTCAACCTGGTCATCACCTTCGCGGTGCCGGGCATCTCGATGCTCGGGCACCTGGGCGGGTTGTTCGTGGGCACGCTGGCCGCGGGCGGGATCCTGTATCTGCCGCGCTGGCTGAAGGCGAAGACCCCGCAGGCGGCGATGGCGATCGGCTGGGTGTCGGTGGCGGCCCTCGCCGTGATCCTGATCGCGGCCATCGCGGTGGGCGCGCCGGACTTCACCGATCTGCTGAACTACACCTAGCGCGCCGCGGGACGGTCAGCGCCGCAGGTACGGCCGCACGGCGTCCAGGACGTCCTCCGGATGCGTGCCGAGATCCCAGCGGCCGAAGAGCAGGAGTTTCTCGTCACCGTCCTGCTCGACGTCCATCTCCAGCATGGGCATGCGCCGGCCGAGCCTGCGGTAGGCGACCACGCGGGCGCGCACGATGCTGTCCGGGGAGTAGCGCTGGGCGCCGGTCAGGCCGCGCACCACGATGGCGGCCGGATCACCGGGTTCCACGGCCAGGCGCGGGCGCTGCCGGAACCCGAGGACGGACAGGAAGATCAGGCCGAGCGCGGCCACCCCGATGAGCAGCCTGCCCGCGGCGTCGGTGGCGAGCGCGCTCGCCACGAGCAGCCCGAGGCCGCCGATTCCGCAGGCGATCACCGCGGGCAGGGGGGTGGCCCAGTCGAGTCGAGGGGTGGGCTCGGTCACTGTCCCCAGTCTCTCCTCGAGTTGTCCACACGGTTATCCACAGGTGTGTATGAATAACAATCGTGTAAGGCGATCATCGCCAGCGCATGGTCATGATCAGGCCGACGACCATGAGGCCGAATCCGATCAGGAAGTTCCACGGCCCGAGGTCGTTCATCCAGGAGATCTGCTCGGCGGCCAGGTAGTAGACCAGCAGCCAGACCAGGCCCGCGAGCATGAAGCCCAGCATGATGGACACGTACCAGACCGGCGACGGCCCGGCCGATTTCACCTTCACGGGCGTACGGCTGGCCGGGTTGATCGTGTAGTCGGTCTTCTTCCGGACCTTCGACTTGGGCATGACGTCCTCAATTTCGGCGTGCAGTCTCGATGAGATTATCCCAGGTCACTCGGGGACTGCTTCCCCAAGCCCCGTGAGGAGTGTCGAGGGATCGGCCCCCGAACTCCGGGACCGGGCGGTCTGCCCGGGTCTCTGTGGCAAGCGTGCCCCAAAGTTCACCGGCTGGGGAAGGAACGATCCTTGATCGTTGTGTGCGGGGTTGTGGATCACTGTGCACAGGCGCGCCAACCCGGTATTGCGTGCGACGCGCACGCGCGCGCCAACTACTCTCGACTCATGCGTGTTCTGGTCGTCGACAACTACGACAGCTTCGTGTTCAACCTGGTGCAGTACCTGGGCCAACTGGGTGCCGAGGCGACCGTCTGGCGCAACGACGACGCACGGCTGGCCGACGTGGACGCCGTGGTGCGGGACTTCGACGGTGTGCTGATCTCGCCCGGGCCGGGTACGCCCGAGCGCGGCGGGGCCAGCATGGACCTGGTCCGGGCCGCGGCCCGGAACGAGCGCCCGCTGCTCGGGGTCTGCCTCGGCCACCAGGCCATCGGCGCGGCGTTCGGCGCGACCGTCACCCGCGCCCCGGAACTGCTGCACGGCAAGACCAGCGAGGTCTTCCACATCGGCGCGGGCGTGCTGGCCGGGCTGCCGGATCCGTTCATCGCCACCCGCTACCACTCGCTGACCGTGGTCGAGGAGACCATGCCGCCGGAGTTGGAGGTGCTGGGCCGCACCGAGTCCGGCATCGTCATGGCCATGCGGCACCGCACCCTGCCCATCCACGGCGTGCAGTTCCATCCCGAGTCCGTGCTCACCCAGGGCGGGCATCGCATGCTCGCGAACTGGCTGGGCGTGTGCGGCGAACGCCCGGACGAGGCCCTCGTGTCCAGGCTCGAGGCGGAGGTCGCGGCCCTCGTATGAGCGCGCCCGGTGCGCGGCCGTACGTGCTGCTGTCGGTCGCCGTGAGCGTCGACGGGTACATCGACGACGCGTCCCCGGACCGGCTGCTGCTGTCCAACGCCGCCGACTTCGACCGGGTGGACGAGCTGCGGGCGGAATCGGACGCGATCCTCATCGGCGCGGGCACCCTGCGCGGTGATGATCCGCGACTGCTGGTCACCAGCGCCGACCGCCGGTCGCGGCGGCTGGCCGCGGGCAAGCCCGAATACCCGCTGCGCGTGGTCGTCTCGGCGTCCGGCGCGGTGAGCCCGTCGGCGCGGCTGTGGCACACCGGCGGCGACCGGGTGCTCTACACCACCGATTCCGGGCGAATCGCGCTGGGCGGCCGGCTCGATGCCCGCGCCGATGTCGTGTCCCTGGGCCACGCGATCGACTTCGCCGCGCTGCTGGACGATCTCGGACGGCGCGGTGTCGGCCGGCTGATGGTCGAGGGCGGCGGCTCGATACACACCGCCTTCCTGTCCGCGGGTCTGGCCGACGAGCTCAGCATGGCCGTCGCGCCCCTGGTGGTGGGCGATCCCGCCGCCCCGCGCTTTCTCGGGCCGGCCGAATTCCCGGGCGGTCCCGCGTATCGCATGCGACTGGCCGAGGTCGGCCGCGTCGGAGATGTGGCCGTGCTGCGCTATCTGCCCAAGGAGGGTTCGGATGTCCATGCCGCACAAGAACGATGAGGCGCGCACCGATCGCGGCTGGATGCGGCACGCGATCGGCCTCGCCCGCCTGAGCCCGCCCAGTTCGACCGCGTTCTCGGTGGGCGCGGTCATCGTCGGCGCGGACGGCGTGGAGATCATCCACGGCTGGTCGCGCGAGACCGACGAGAAGGTGCACGCCGAGGAGTCGGCGCTGAACAAGCTCGAACCCGGCGATTCCCGGCTGCCGCACGCGACCCTCTACAGCACCCTCGAACCCTGTTCGCAGCGCGCGAGCCAGGATCGCAAGCCCTGTGCCGACCGCATACTGGCCGCGGGCATCCGCCGCGTGGTCATCGCCTGGCGCGAGCCGGGAACCTTCGTGGACAACTGCCAGGGTGTGGAGAAACTGCGCGAGCACGGCGTCGAGGTCGTGGAGCTGGGGGATCTGGCCGACGAGGCCATGTCGATGAACCGGCATCTCTCGCTCTGACTTTCGCGCCCGCCGGGCCGAATCGGGCTGCCGGGCGGGATGTCTCGCCCCGGAACGACGAAAGCCGCACCCGTGGGTGCGGCTTTCGTGGTCTATCGGCCGGGCCTCACGGCGGTCCCAGGGACAGCACCCCGGTCGTGATGGTCACCGTCTGGCTCTTGGAGATGGACGATCCGGCCGTCGGCTGCTGTGCCAGCACCCGGCCCACGGCGGAGGCGTCCAGCGTGCTCTGCGTGGTCTGGCTGATCTGACCGTTCCAGCCGCGCTGGCGCAGGATGTCCACGGCCTGTGCCGGGGACAGCCCGATGAGGCTGGGCATGGGGATCTGATCGCCGCTCGAGACCTGCACGGTGATCGCGGAACCCTTGTCCGCCATGGTGCCCGCGCCCGGGGTGGTGCCGATGACGGTGCCCTTGGGCTGGGAGTTCGGCACCTCCTGCACGGTGACCTTGAAGCCCGCGCTCTCGGTCAGGTTCGGCTGGGCCACATCGATGTTCTGGCCGATGACGTCGGGGACGCGGACCTTCTCCGGACCCGAGCCGAGGGTGATGGTGACCAGTCCGCCGGCGTCGATCTTCTGGGCTTCGCCCGGGACCTGGCTGGTGACCTTGTCCTTCTCCTCGGCGGCGGAGGCCTCGCGCTGGGTTTCCGGATTGAGCCGCAGGCCCACCGCGTTCAGCTGCTGTTCGGCCTGCTGCTGGGTGAGCCCGGCCAGGCGCGGCACCGGGACCTGCGAGGGCCCCGACGAGATCTGCAGGGTGACGGTGCTGCCCTTGTCGATGCGCGAGCCGCCCAGCGGCTGGCTGGAGATCACGTTGCCCTCGGCGATCTTGCCGTCGGCCTTGCTGGCCTTGACGACGGTGAAGCCGAGCCGCTCCAGATCGCGTTGCGCCAGTTCGCCGTTCTTGTTCGCCATGTCCGGCACGGTGATCTGCTCGGCGTTGCTTCCGGGCCCGAGCAGCGCCCAGAACAGGCCGAAGGCGACGGCGAGGGTGCCGAGCACGCCGGCCACGATGAGCGCGGTGCGCCGCGGGTTGCCGTCGTTGTCGACGATCTCCTGTTCGGTGGTGTCGTCGCGGCGCTCGACCGTGCGGTAGCTGCGCGGGGGCGGCAGATCGTCGTCGAGGAAGCTGTTGCGGTCCTCGTCGCTCATGACCATGGGCGCGGTGGGCTTCTGCCCGCCCAGCACCCGGATCAGGTCGGCGCGCATCTCCGCGGCGGTCTGGTACCGGTTGGCCGGGTTCTTGCTCATGGCCTTGAGCACGACCGAGTCGAGTTCGCGTGGGACGCTGGGCAGTACGTGCGAGGGCAGCCGGGGGTCCTCCCGGACGTGCTGGTACGCCACCGCTACCGGTGAGTCGCCGGTGAAAGGCGGTTCGCCGGTGAGGATTTCGTACAGCACGCAGCCGACCGAGTACACGTCCGAGCGCGCGTCGACCTGTTCGCCGCGCGCCTGCTCGGGCGACAGGTACTGCGCGGTGCCGATGACCGCGGCGGTCTGGGTCATGGGGTTGGAGCTGTCGGCCAGGGCGCGCGCGATGCCGAAGTCCATGACCTTCACCGCGCCCGCGCGGTTGATCATGATGTTGGCGGGCTTCATGTCGCGGTGCACGATGCCGTTGCGATGCGAGAAGTCCAGCGCCGCACACACATCGGCGATGATCTCCATGGCGCGCCGGGGCGGCATCGGGCCCTTGCCGCGCACGATGTCGCGCAGGGTGTCGCCGTCGACGTACTCCATGACGATGTACGGCAGCGGGCCGCCGTCCACCTCGGCCTCGCCGGTGTCGTAGACCGCGACGATGGCCGGATGGTTCAGCGCCGCCGCGTTCTGGGCCTCGCGCTTGAAGCGCAGGTAGAACGTGGGGTCCCGGGCCAGGTCGGCGCGCAGGACCTTGATCGCCACATCCCGGGCCAGGCGCATGTCGCGCGCCTTGTGCACCTCGGACATGCCGCCGAAACCGATGATCTCGCCCAGCTCATAGCGGGACGAGAGGTTCTTCGGGGTCGTCATCGCTGTCCTTGGGGGATGGCTGGATCACTGTCGGTTGCGCCCTCGACTCCTCGAGCACCGGGAATTGGAAATGATGGTATGCCGATGCCCGGACGGCCCGCCGTGGTGGTCGTGGTCGCGCCCGCCGTGGTGGTCGGCGGCGCGGTCGTGGTCGGCGGGACCGTGGTCGTGGTCTTGGGAACCGTGGTGGTCACCGGCGGCGTCGTCGTCGGCGGCACCGTCGTGGTCGGCGGTTCCTCGGTGGTGGGCGGCGGCTCGTAGGTGGTCACCGGTGGCGGAACCGGCTTCTCCTTCGTCGTAGTGGGCGGAACGGTGGTCGTGGTCGTACTCGGCGGCGCGGTCGGCGCGATGACGGCACTGGTCCGGGTGGTCGGGGCCGGATCGTCCGGCGTCCCGCTGAGCAGCACGAAACCCGCCGCGGCGCCCAGGATCAGCGCGCCGACACCGAGTCCGGCCAGGGCCTTCTGACTGTTGGTGAACCGGCCCTGCGGCTCCGGCTCACCGGCCGGGGACGCACCGAAAGCGGTGTGGCCCACCGGGGTCTGCGACCCGGACATCATGACCGTCGCGCCGGTCGGCGGCGCGGGCGGGGGCTGGCGCATCGGCTGCGGCGGCGTCGGGTACCGGGTGGTGGCCGAGTCCGGACGCGGCGCGTTGGGGATGATCACCGTCGGCCCGGGCGGCAGCACCCGGGTGGCGCCGGTCGGGGCGATGCCACCGCCGGGGGTGGGCGTGCGGCGGCCCGCGCGCACCGCGGCCACCGCGTCGGCGAACTCGCCGCCGGTGGCGAAGCGCTGCTGCGGATCCTTGGCCATGGTGATCTCGATCAGCTCGCGCACGTTCGGCGGCAGATCGGCGGGCAGCGGCGGCGGGGTCTCGCGCACGTGCTTCATGGCGACGGTGAGCGCGCCGTCGCCGGTGAAGGGCCGTTCGCCCGCCAGCGCCTCGTAGCCGACCACGCCGAGCGCGTACACGTCCGAGGCCGAGGTGGCGTCCTCGCCGGTGGCCTGTTCGGGCGCGATGTACTGCGCGGTGCCCATGACCATGCCGGTCTTGGTCACCGGCGAGGCGTCCACGACCTTGGCGATGCCGAAGTCGGTGATCTTCACCTGGCCCGTGGGGGTGACGAGGATGTTGCCGGGTTTGACGTCCCGGTGCACCACGCCCGCCGAGTGCGCCACCTGCAGCGCGCGCCCGGTCTGCTCGAGCATGTCCAGGCCCTGCTGGACCGAGAGCCGCCCGAGCCGGGACAGCACCGCGTTGAGCGGTTCGCCCTGCACCAGTTCCATGACCAGGTAGGCCATTTCGCCACCCGACGGATCGAGCGTCTCACCGTAGTCGTAGATGCCCGCGATACCCGGATGGTTCAGCTGCGCCGTCGTCCTGGCCTCGGTCCGGAACCGGTGCCGGAACGTGGGGTCGGCGGAGAACTCCGCCTTGAGCACCTTGACCGCGACGCGGCGGTCGAGGCGGGTGTCGAGCGCTTCCCAGACCTGGCCCATCCCGCCGGTGGCGATGAGCCGCTGCAGCCGGTAGCGGTCCGCGATCATCGCACCGTTGTTCAGCATTCCAGACCCTGTCTACCTTGCGCCTTCATGTCGTTCAGCCCCCCAGTCCGGCATCGAGCACCGCGCGGGCGACCGGGGCCGCGACCGAGCCGCCGGTGGCGGCCAGCGAGCGGTCGCCGCCGTTCTCGACGATCACCGCGATCGCGATCTGCGGTTTCTGCGCCGGCGCGAACGCGATGTACCAGGCGTGGGGCGGGGTGTTGCGCGGGTCGCTGCCGTGTTCGGCGGTGCCCGTCTTCGAGGCGATCTGGTAGGCCCGCTGGCCGCCGCCCTGGGTGTTCTTCTCCGATTCGATCATCATGTTGGTCAGCTGGGTGGCCACCGGGGCGCTGATCGCCTGCCCGACCGACATCGGCTTGATGGTCTCGAGCATGGTCAGGTCGGGCGCCTGCAGCTGATCCACCAGATGCGGCTGCATGCGGACGCCGCCGTTGGCCACGGTGGCCGCGATGACGGCGTTGTCCAGCGGGGTGAGCGCCACATCGCGCTGACCGATGCTGCTCTGGCCCAGGGCCGCGCCGTCCGGGATGGTCCCGACGGTGCTGTCCGCCCACGGAATCGGAATGTTGGGGTGCTGCCCGATACCGAAGGCGGCGGCCTCGTCCTTGAGCCGCGCGGCCCCCACCTTGATACCGAGTTCCACGAAAGCCGTGTTACACGAGCGCTTGAACGCCTCGGCGAGCGACGCGGTGTCGGAATCGCCGGGGCCGCAATGGCTCCCGTTGTAGTTCTCCAGCGTGGTGGTGGTGTCCGGCAGCGTGATGCGGGGCGCGGCGGTGAGCTGATCGTCCGGCTTGGCGACGCCGTTGGCCAGCGCGGCCGCGGTGGTGATCACCTTGAACGTGGAGCCCGGCGGGTAGGTCTGCGAGACGGCGCGATTGAGCATCGGCTGGCGCGGATCGGTGCGCAGGGTCTGCCACGCCTGCGCCGAGGCGGCGCCGTCGTGCCCGGACAGCAGGTTCGGGTCGTAGGACGGGGTCGACACCATGGTCAGGATGCGGCCGGTGCTCGGCTCGATGGCCACCACCGAACCGGTGTAGCCCTTCGCGGTGAGCTGCTCGTACGCCACCTGCTGCATCACCGGGTTGATCGTGGTGATCACGTTGCCGCCGCGCGGATCCCGGCCGGACACCATGTCGATGAGCCGCCGCCCGAACAGCTGATTGTCCGAGCCGTTGAGCACCGAGTCCTCGGCGTGCTCGAGCCCGGTGCTGCCGTACTGCATGGAGTAGAAGCCGGTGACCGGCGCGTAGCCCAGCGGATCGGTCGGGTAGGTGCGCAGGTACCGGTAGCGGTCGTCGGTGGACACCGAACTCGCCAGCACGGTGCCCTGGGCGGAGATCTGCCCGCGCTGGCGGGCGTACTCGTCCAGCAGCACCCGGACGTTGCGCGGATCGTTGCGCAGGCTGTCGGCCTTGAATACCTGGACGTAGGTCGCGTTGGCGAGCAGGGCCAGCACCATGACCATGACGGCCATCGCGACCCGGCGCAGCGGAGTGTTCACGCGAGGCCCCCCTTCGGCGGCCGGCGCACCATCTGGGTGGGCGCCTCCGCGATCGGCTCCGGCGCCTTCTTGCGCACCGGCGCGGGCGCGCGCGCCGCGTCGGACACCTTGATCAGCAGCGCCAGCAGCGCGTAGTTGGCCAGCAGCGACGAGCCGCCGTAGGACACGAACGGGGTGGTGAGACCGGTCAGCGGGATCAGCTTGGTGACGCCGCCGACCACCACGAACAACTGGATCGCGATGGTGAACGACAGGCCCGCGGCCAGCAGCTTGCCGAAGCTGTCGCGCACCGCCAGTGCGGTCCGCAGACCGCGAATGACGAAGACGCAGAACAGCATCAGCACGGCGGTCAGGCCGATGAGGCCGAGTTCCTCACCGATGGAGGTGATGATGAAGTCGGTCTTGGCGAACGGCACCTGCGAGGGCCTGCCGCTGCCGAGGCCGGTCCCCGCCAGCCCGCCGGTGGCCAGGCCGAACAGCGACTGGGAGATCTGATACCCGGTGTTGCTGTAGTCGTCGAACGGGTGCAGCCAGGTCTCCACGCGCACCTGCACGTGCCCGAACATCTTGTAGGCGAAGAAGAATCCGACGCCGAGCAGCCCGAGGCCGATGACCACCCAGCCCACCCGCTCGGTGGCGATGTACAGCATCACCAGCACGGTGCAGAAGATGAGCAGCGAGGTACCCAGGTCCTTCTCGCGCACCAGCACGCCGATGCAGACCAGCCACACCACCAGGATCGGGCCCATGTCGCGGGCGCGCGGCAGTTCCATGCCGAACACGTGCTTGCCCGCGGCGGTGAACAGATCGCGCTTGGCGACCAGCACCCCCGCGAAGAAGATGATCAGCAGGATCTTCGCGAACTCACCGGGCTGCATGCTGAAGCCCGGCAACCGGATCCAGATCTTCGCGCCGTTCACCTCGGAGTACTTGCTGGGCAGCAGCGCCGGGATGGCGAGCGCGACCAGGCCGACGAGCCCGAGGGTGTACGCGTAGCGGGCCAGCGTGCGGTAGTCGCGCAGCACGATGATGACCCCCATGAAAACCACCATCCCCAGCCCCGTCCACAGCACCTGCTGATTGGCATCGGGGGAGGGGATGGACTTGGAGGCGAAGATCGCGTCCTGCTTCTCCGCCAGGTCCAGGCGGTGGATCAACACCAGCCCGAGCCCGTTCAACAGGGCGACGATCGGTAGTAGCAGGGGGTCCGCGAAGGCCGCGAAACGCCGCACCGCCAGGTGCGCCACCCCGAACAGGGCCATGTAGGCCGCGCCCAGTTTGGCGATGTCCCAGGAGATGGACTGTTCCTGACTGGCCTCGACCAGCACCAGCGACACCGTCGTGATGACCGCCGCCAGTCCGAGGAGCAACAGTTCCACATTCCGCCGGGTGGACGGCGGAGGCGCGGGAGCGAATCCGCCCGGCGGACTGGGAAATGCCCCAGCGGACGGTGGTGCCGGTGCGGACATCAGTCCGCCACCCTGCAGTTCTGCCCAGGCTGCTGCGGCGCTGTCGTGGTGGTGACCGACGGCTGGTCGGTCTTGCGCGGCTCCAGCGGCCGGTTCTCGCCACCGGGCTGCGCGCCGGGGGTGGTGGTCGGGACGACCGTCGTGCTCGCGGGCGCGTTGCTGTCGCTGGGCGGCGTCGTGGTCGTGGGGGGCGGCGTCGAGGCGGCCGGCTTCTCGCACGGGGGCAGCAGTTCGCGCTCGGCGAGGGCCTGCATCTGCTTGACGGCGTCGTCGTGCGAGCCGGGAGGCAGCCCCTTGTCGACCGAATCACGGCCGGTGGGCTTGAGATCGATGAGTTTGAGTTCGCGGCAGCCGGCGGGGAATTCCGCGTCGGGCGCGACCAGTTGCAGATCGCCGCCGCGGGTGACGCAACCGCGCTGATCCACATCGCGAATGGAGTAACCGAGTACCGAACCGGGCAGACCGCGGTGAATCACCACGCGGTCACCGTCGGCGCCCACGTAGTAGTTGCCGCGAATCATGTTGTAGCCCACCGTCAGACCCGCCCCGACGGCCACCAGCAGCGCGAGTGACAGTGCCACCCAGCGCAGTTTGTGACTCTTCTTGGGCGGATCCGGCTCCGGCTGCGCGACCGCGCGCCGGGGTGCGGCGCGCGGTGGTCTCATGGCGGCGGCTCGGCCGGCGGCGGTGTTGGGTGGGGGAGTGTCCTCGTCCTGCCCCGACGCCGCGCCCGCGACGATGGGGTGGCTCTGCCCGTAGTCCAGGTCGATGACATCGGCGACCACGACGGTCACGTTGTCGGGACCGCCACTGCGCAGGGCCAATTCGATGAGCCGATCCGCCGACTCGTCGGTGCTGCCCTCGCGCAGGGTGTTGGCGATGGTCTCGTCACTGACCACGTCCGACAGGCCGTCGGAGCACAGTAGGTAGCGATCACCGGCCCGCGCCTCGCGCACCACCAGGGTGGGCTCGATCTCGTTGCCGGTGAGCGCCCGCATGATGAGCGAACGCTGGGGATGGGTGTGTGCCTGCTCCGGGGTGATGCGGCCCTCGTCCACGAGCGACTGCACGAAGGTGTCGTCGCGGGTGATCTGGGTGAGCTCGCCGTTGCGGAGCATGTAGGCGCGGGAGTCGCCGATGTGGGCCAGGCCGAGTTTGCGGCCCGCGAACAGGATGGTGGTGAGCGTGGTGCCCATGCCATCGAGTTCCGGTTCCTCCTCGACCTGATCGGCGATGGCGGCATTGCCCTCGCGCACAGCGCGATCGAGCTTGCCGAGGAGATCGTCGCCGGGCTCGTCGTCGTCGAGATGCGCCAGCGCGGCGATCATCAACTGCGAGGCGACTTCACCGGCGGCGTGGCCGCCCATGCCGTCCGCGAGCGCGAGCAGTCGCGCGCCGGCGTAGACGGAGTCCTCGTTGTTGGCTCGGACGAGACCGCGGTCGCTACGCGCGGCGTAGCGGAGAACAAGAGTCACGATCGCAGCTCGATCACTGTCTTACCGACACGGACAGGGGTGCCGAGTGGAACTCGCACCGGGGTGGTGACCTTCGACCGGTCGAGGTAGGTCCCATTGGTGGAACCGAGATCCTCGACGTACCAGTCCTCCCCGCGCGGCGAGAGTCGCGCATGCCGGGTGGAGGCGTAGTCGTCGGTGAGGACCAGTGTGGAATCGTCCGCGCGCCCGATCAGCACCGGCTGCGCGCCGAGCGAGATTCGAGTGCCGGCGAGTGAACCCTGAGTCACCACGAGATATTTGGCGCCCTTCTGGCCTCGGCGCAAGGATGGGAGCACCGCTGAACCACCTGGGGCCCGTGGTGCGACCCGGATGCCGGAGGCCGCGTAGATATCGCTGCGCAAGGTCCGGAGCACCGCCCATACGAACAGCCACAACAACAGCAGGAACCCCGCACGGGTCAATTGCAGGATCAATCCCTGCACGGTGCTCCACCTCCTGTTCGACCGTGTCGTAGGTACGGCTTTCGACCCCCAACCGGTGTGCTGGTCGAATCGGCCCTATCGCTACGCATGTCCGTCTCTCGACAAGTGGTAGCAGACGCCACGCGTGCTGGCAGCATCATAGGGCCGTAGACCGGTTGCGATCACGATACGACCGAGGATTCTCGGGTCATATCGTGACCTGCACCGCGAGCTTACGGGATCAGACGATCCGGATCAGGATCTCGGAATGCCCGGCGCGGATGACATCACCGTCGGCGAGCTGCCAATCCTGCACCGGAGACCCGTTGACCAGCGTTCCATTGGTCGAACCGAGGTCCGAGAGCATGGCCGTCTGGCCGTCCCAGCGCACCTCGATGTGCCGCCGGGAGACCCCGGTGTCGGGCAGTCGGAAGTGTGCGTCCTGCCCGCGGCCGATGATGTTGCTGCCCTCACGCAATTGGTACGTGCGGCCGCTGCCGTCGTCGAGCTGCAGGGTCGCCGAGTAGCCGGACGCCGCCGCGGGCGCGTAGCCGCCGCCCTGCTGTCCGTAGCCGCCCTGCTGGCCGTACCCCTGGTCGCCGCCGTAGCCGGCCTGGCCCTGGTCGGCGTAGCCCTGCTGGCCGCCCTGCTGCCCGTAGCCCTGGTCATAACCCTGGTCGTAGCCCTGCTGGCCGTACGCCTGATCGGCCGGGTACGCGGGCTGCTGTCCGTAGCCGCCCTGCTGTCCGTAGCCGCCCTGGCCCTGATCGCCGTAGCCGCCCTGGTCGGCGTAGCCCTGCTGGCCGCCCTGCTGCCCGTAGCCCTGGTCATAACCCTGGTCGTAGCCCTGCTGGCCGTACGCCTGGTCCGCCGGGTACGCGGGCTGCTGTCCGTACGCCTGCTGGTCGTAACCGCCCTGCTGGCCGTAACCCTGGTCGCCGTAGCCGCCCTGCTGGCCGCCGTAGCCCTGCTGGCCCGGCTGGCCCTGCTGGTAGTCGTACCCGTTCTGGTACTCGCCGTAGCCCTGCTCGGCGCCGTAGCCACCCTGCTGGCCGTAGCCGGCCTGGTCGCCATAGCCTCCCTGCGGTGCGGGGCGGCCCGCAGGCGGAGCGCCGTATCCACGGCGTGGATCGGACTCCGCGGGCTCACGGCTGGGGTCGTAGCCTGAGTTCTGCGTCATGGGGCCAGCTCCTGGTTGCGGGTTGGGTCGTGGTCTGCGTTCAGGTCCCGCCGCCGGGCCGGCCCGGCGGTCGACGCTGCCGCCGACAGCGTCCGGGTCCACTCGGCCGCGTGTCCTGAACTGTCCGGTGTGCAGCGTAGGGGATGCCTCGAACTCGACGTGTACTTCGCCGTAGGTCTGCCACCCTTGTTCGCGGATGTAGTCCTGCAGATGTTTGGCGAATGCGCGCACGGTGAGGTCGTGATCGGCCTGTCCTTCGCCCTGGACGAGCTGCCCCAGGTCCGACTCGTTGACGGTGATGACGTAGCTGTTCGGTGCGAGCCGGTGTCCGCCGCCGATGTCCTGCACGTTGTCCGAGGCCTCGCGCTGCAGCGCGGCCTCCACCTCCTGCGGGACAACGCTGCCGCCGAACGCACGCGCGAAGGCGTCACCTACTGCCCCCTGGAGGCGACGTTCGAATCGCGAAACAATTCCCATCGCCCCTCCTCTCGGGTCAGGACGCTCCCTGGAGTGAAGCGTTCGTCGTGTCGGGTCTGCGGGTGTGATGCCGTTGACCTGCGCGTTCGTCCGATACAGCGGCACGCGAGCATGGCGTGTCGCTGTGGGGACACGGTGCTTGCATGATATCCGCGATCACCCACACCTGTAACTCTTGGCGGCACCCCTGGGTTCCCAGCGTGCCACCACCCATCCGCATGGCCGATAACCAGCGGATTTCGTTTTGGCGCATACCCCGTGATACGTTTCTTCCCGTCGCTCGGGCGAGTGGCGGAATGGCAGACGCGCTGGCTTCAGGTGCCAGTGTCCGTAAGGACGTGGGGGTTCAAGTCCCCCTTCGCCCACCACCAGTAGGCCCCATCCGAATCCGGATGGGGCCTACTGCGTTTCGTGGTCCGTTCCGGATTGCCGCGCCCGTGCGGGCCCGGCTCGGCGGGTCGCTGCTCCCGCCGGCTCGACTGCCATCGTGTGCCGGGCCGCACTCCTTGGCGATACCCCGTTTCTCGGGTCTTGCGCGGCGTCGCCGGAAGTCCGGTTTCCATGCCCCGGAACGACCAGGTCAAACGGGGTGTGACGAAGATCGCAGACACGCGCGTGAACTCCTCGGCCGGGGCGTTGCCGGAGGGCCTCCGACGGTCCGCGCGGGGGTGTAAATCGATTGCCGGAAGGTTTCGAATCGGGTATGCGCCCGATTTTCTTCCGCCATTGCCGGATGCCAGGTTGGCCAAAATGAGGTTAAACAGACTTGGGGTCTGTTTCACTTCCGGTGACCACCGGGCAATGCGGCCGATTCGGTGCGAAACACCAGCTTAACGCGGGTTGAACCGCCGGAGATCGGTATTGGCCGGACCGATCGGCAAACACCGCCGGGGCGCGTCCATCGGGTGCCCGTGGCGGGACCGGAAGGGTCCGGAAAAAGGCGCCGAATGCCCGGTTTCGGACGGCTCGGCAGCCACCCCGCAAAGGGGAAGCCAGGAATTAGCGATTGCCTCGGGTTGTGTTCGGAGCAACCATATTTCGCCTGGTCGCGTCGTGCGTCCACTCAGCGAGTCGGAGGTTGCGTAGCCATAACGATTGTGTAGAGTCATCGGCAACGCTGGCCGCAGCTGAGCCGGACTCGCTGCGGCCAGTGCAAATCAATTCCTGGCCGTTGTCGCCGGCGTCCGAGTAGCCGGTGCCGCAGGGAATTCCGGGCCTTCGCCCACATGAACAGCGGGTGTCGCCATCGGATTGCCGAAGGTGTGCGCCGGATCACCGAAGGTGTGTGCGGCCGCTTCCGCCGCCGCCTCCTCGTCCAGCACGGCGCGCCGCCCCAGCCCGAAGACGTAGAGCAGGAAACCGATTTCGGCGAGCGCGCCGATCCCGACCCGCACCGCGGTCGGCCAGCCGCTCGGGGTGACGAAACCCTCCAGCAGCCCGGACACGAACAGCACCACGACCAGGCCCAGCGCGATCACCGCGGTCGCGCGGCCCTGCCGGGCCAGGGCCCGCGCCCGCGTCTCGTGCCCCGGGTCGATCAGCGTCCAGCCCAGTTTCAGGCCCGCGCCGCCCGCCACGAAAATGGCCGTCAGCTCCAGCATTCCGTGCGGGAGGATGAAGCCGAAGAACGATTCCAGCCGGCCCGCCTCGGCCATGAGCCCGGCGCTGATGCCCAGATTCAGCGCGTTCATGAACATCACGTACACCGCGGGCAGGATCAGCACGCCGGTGAACAGCGCGGCCGCGGCCACCGAGGCGTTGTTGGTCCACACCTTCGCGGCGAAGGCGTCGTGCGAGTGCTCGGAGTAGTAGGTCTCGAAGGCCCCGCCCGGCTTCGTCAGCTCGCTGGTGTCCGACTCCAGGCCCAGATGCGTGCGCGCCGAATCGGATTCGGCCACCCACGCCCCCAGCGCCGTGGACACCGCCAGGAACAGCGCGGCCACCGACACCCACCACGGCCACGCGCGGTACGCCGCCGCCGGGAAGCGCCGGGTGAAGAAGAGACCGATCTCGCGCATCGTGTCCACCCGCGCGCCGAGCGCGCGGCCCCGGGCCCGGGTCAGGACCGCCGAGAGCCCGGCGACGAGTTCGGGATCCGCGGAACGCGTCTGCAACCGGGCCAGCTGCTGTGAGCCGATCCGGTACAGCCGCACCAGCTCGTCCGCCTCCGCCCCGGTGAGCCGCCCCCGCCGCGACGCCAGCTGGTCCAGCCGGTCCCACGAGCGCCTGTGCACGAAGGTGTACGCGTCCAGATCCATCGGTTGCCTTCCTGTGCTACCACTCGACAGAATGCTATCCAGCGCGTCCACCCGATCGGTCGCACCCGAACCGCGGTGAACGTCGAAGAGGCTCTGGTCGATCGCGGAGGGGAGGCGGACAACATGGCTCTGTTCACGACGGGCGAGGCCGTCGCGGTCGAACTGCCGATCGCGCGCATCCCCACGCGGGCGGCGGCGTTTCTGCTCGATCTGATGCTGCAGCTGTTCCTCGGCCTGGTGCTCGTGCTCATCACCCAGCTCACCCTCGCCGAATGGGGCGCGGACCCCGCGTGGCACGACGCCGCCATGATCGTCGTCATCGTCGGGGTGCTCATCGGCTACCCGACGCTGAGCGAGACGTTCACGCGCGGGCGTTCGATCGGCAAGCTGGCGCTGGGACTGCGCGTGGTGCGCGCGGACGGCGGCCCGGTGGACTTCCGGCACGCGGTCACCCGCGGGCTGGCCGGCACGGTCGACTTCTGGTTGCTCGGCACCGGACTGGTGGCGGTGGTGAGTTCGCTGTGCTCGGCCGACGGCCGCCGGATCGGTGACGCGCTGGCGGGCACCGTGGTGGTGCACGACCGCAGCCGGCTGCCCTTCGCCGCCCTGGCCGCGCCGCCGCCGTGGCTGCTGGCGTGGTCCCGGCCGCTGGATCTGTCCGGTCTCACCGATGAACTGGCGCTCGCGGTCCGCACCTACCTGACCCGTTCGCGCACCCTCACCCCGATGGCGCAGGAGCAGCTGGGCCGCACCCTGGTGCTCGCGGTGTGCACCCAGCTGTCGGTGCCCCCGCCCAACGGCTATCCGCCCCTGCAGATTCTGGGCGCGGTCCTGGCCGAACGCCAGCGCCGCGCCATCATGGCGATCCAGCCGCCCATTCCCGCCGGGCACGCGGCCGCCCGCCCCCTGCCCGTGGCGGGCTAGCTCCTCGGTTCAGACCGCGCCGGTGCGCTTGAGTTCGAGGTACTCGTCGGCGAGGGCCTCGGGCAGCCGGTCGGGAGCGGCCGTGATCACCCGGACACCGATGCGCCGCAACGTCTCCCGGGCCACCGCGTCGTCGGCGACGACGTTCTCCGCGGCGGCGGCCGCGTACAGATCGGCGAGACCGGAGCGGCGGCCCGCGGCGTCGGCTACCTCCGGGTCGGTCACCGACACCACGAGGACCCGATGGCGTTCGGCGAGCACCGGCAGTACCGGCAGCAGTCCCTCCTGCACGGTGGCGGCGTCCAGATGCGTGAACCACACCACCAGGCTGCGCCGCTTCGCGCGCTGCAGCGTGGTGCGCATCAGCCCCTGGTAGTCGGTGTCCACCAGCTCGGGGGTGACCGGGGCCAGCGCGTGCATGAGCTTGAGCTGCAGGCGTTTTCCGCCGACCCCGCGCACCTCGGCGCGGACCCGGCGGTCGTAGGCGAGCAGGTCGACCGCGTCGCCGCCGGCCGCGGCCAGACCACCCAGCAGCAGCGCCGCCTCGATGGTGGCGTCCAGCCGGGTGCCCGCGCCGACGTGGCCCGCGCTCACCCGCCCGGTGTCCAGCAGCATGACCACGTGCCGATTGCGTTCGGGCCGCCAGGTTTTCACCAGCACGTCGTTGGCGCGGGCGGTGGCGCGCCAGTCGATGGTGCGCACGTCGTCCCCGGCCACGTACTCGCGGAAGGAGTCGAACTCGGTGCCCTGCCCGCGCATGACGGTGGTGTTGCGCCCCTCGAGGTGCTGCAGTCGCTTCACCTTGGAGGCCAGCAGTTTCTCGCTGCGGAACGGTGGCAGCGCGCGCAGCCGGGCCGGAACCGGGCGCCGCGTCTGCCGCCCGGCCAGGCCGAGCGGCCCGTACAGCCGCACGGTGACGGGCCCGGCGACGCGATCGCCGCGGTACCGCGGCGTGAGTTCGGTGTGCAGCCGCGTCTTCGTGTTGGGCGGCAGCCGCAGCGCGTGCCCGCGCCGATCGGCGTGCGCACTGGCCGGCCAGTCGTCCCACAGCACGCCACGCAGCGTCCGGGCGCCGGTGTTCAGCGCGGTGAGTTCGACCTCCGCGGTGCGCCCGCTGCGCACCGTCGTGACAGGTTCGCGGGAAAGTTCCAGCGCCGCCGCCGAACCCGCCAGCGCGAGGTCGGTCAGCGCCAGCGCGGCGAGCAGGCCGGTCGCCAGCAGCACCCCGGGCCAGGACGGCAGCACGAAGGTGACGAACAGCGCCGCGAGGCCCGCCGCGGCGGCCAGCCGGCCGGTGACGATCACGCGCTACACCGGGACGGGCACGGACATCAGCAGCGACGCCATCACGCCCTCCGCCGTCACGCCCTCGACCTCGTGCTCGGGCCGCAGTTGCAGCCGGTGCCGGAGGACCGCCGTCGCAACGGTTTTCACGTCGTCGGGGGTGGTGAAGCCGCGGCCGTTCAGCCAGGCGAAGGCGCGCGCCGCCGCCATCAGGGCGGTCGCGCCGCGGGTGGACGCGCCGTGCGTGACGGCGGGGGAGGTGCGGGTGGCCCGGCACAGGTCGACGGTGTAGGCCAGGACCTCGGGGCTGACCGTCACCCCGGCCACGGCCCGCCGGGCGGCGGCGATGTGCGCGGGCCCGGCCACCGGGCGCAGGCCCGCCGCGACCAGGTCGCGCGGATCGAACCCGGCCGCGTGCCGCTGCAGGATCCGGAATTCGTCGTCGCGGCCGGGCAATTGGATGTCGACCTTGAACAGGAACCGGTCCAGCTGCGCCTCGGGCAGCGGGTAGGTGCCCTCCTGCTCGATGGGGTTCTGCGTCGCGATCACCACGAACGGGTCGGGCAGCGCCTGCGGTACGCCGTCCACCGAGACCTGGCGCTCCTCCATCGATTCCAGCAGCGAGGACTGGGTTTTCGGCGGGGTGCGGTTGATCTCGTCGGCGAGCAGCAGATTGGTGAACACCGGGCCGCGCCGGAAGGTGAACTCGGCCGAGTGCGGATCGTAGATCTGTGATCCGGTGACGTCGCCGGGCATCAGGTCCGGGGTGAACTGGATGCGCGCGTGCTCGAGGTCGAGCGCGGTGGCGAGCGCGCGCACCAGCAGCGTCTTGGCCACGCCCGGAACGCCTTCCAGCAGTACGTGGCCCCGGCACAGCAGGGCCAGCACCAGGTACATCACGGCCTGGTCGTTGCCGACGACCGCCTTGCCGATCTCACCGCGCAGCGCGAGCAGCGCCTGCTGGGCCTGTTCGGCCGTGACGGTGTGATTGGCCTTGGCGAACGCGTCCACCTGGGGCTCCGATCGGGTCACAGGACCTCCGCTTCGATCCATTCGAGTTGTGCGGCCACGACTTCCAGCGTGGCCCGGTCGGCGACCGGTTCGTACAGGGCGGCCCGGACCAGGGCCGGGTCCGTGCCGGTGCGCGCGATGACGGCGCCGACGACCATCTCGGGCGTGCTGTCGGCGGTCAGGCTCAGGACCGGGCGCAGGCGCCGCAGCGTGGCCGCGCGCAGTTTGCTCGCCACGTGATCGTGATCGCGGGACCGGCGGTACAGCCCGGCCTGTCCCTCGAGCAGTTCGTGCGCGGGCGCGCGGACCGGCAGTGGTTCCTCGACCACGGTGCCGCGCCGGCGGCCGCGCCAGCACAGCACCAGCGCCCAGGCGATGAGGAACTGCAGCCCGCCGAACGCCGCCCAGGCGGGCATGGTTTCGAAGATCGAGTCCTGGCCCGCGCCGAATTCGCGCGGCCGCTCCGGCGGATCGGGCGCCTCGGTCGGCGGTTTCGGCGTGTCGGGCACATCCGGAACGTCCGGCGGCGCACCGGCATTGAGCAGCACGTAGATCAAGAGGAACACCGCGAGCGTGCCGCCGACCGCGGCCCAGAAACGCCAGTCGCGCAGGATGGGCGGCCACTCGAACGGCTCGCGTTCGCGCTTGTCCCTGGTCTTGCGAACGCGCTTCTTGCGCTTCTTCGCGGAGACGATCTCGGCGGGCGCGTCCTTGGGCGGCGGCGCCGTGGAGAAGCGGTCGGCCGCGGCGAGTCGCCGGTACTCGGCTTCGCCCGCGGGCCGTCCGCCGTACACGATCTCGTCGAAACTGTGTGCCGCCCACGGCAGTTCCGCCGCGTCCTCGGGGACGGCGGTGGTGGCCGCGCGGGCGGTCTCCCCGGCGGTGCGGGCGCGCTGTTCCTCGAGAATGCCGCGCTGTTCCAGGCCGCGGGTGACGGCGCGGTAGCGCTCGCGCACCGCGGTGCCGAAGTCGGCGCGGCGGGCGGCCTCCTCGGCGGCGGCCAGGTGGGCGGCGGCGGGGCCGAGCGCGGGTTCGGGCGGGGCCGGATCGTGCTGTCCGAGCTGGGATTCGGTCACGGCCGCGCCTGCCCGGGTACCCGGATGTCCCAGGCCTCGCGCCGGCACCGCCGGTCGACGTAGGCCACGACCTGCGCGGCCGACTCGACCATTTCCGCGAAGGCGACCATCAGCAGGGCGAGGGTGATGAGCAGGACCGTCACCGTCCACCGGCGGGTGCCGGTGATGTCGGAGACGTAGTTCCACAGCGCGAACAGCGGCACCAGCAGCACCACCATGAGCGCGCGCAGGTACATGAACACCCAGACGAGCTGCCATTCCGTGCCGCCGGTGAGCACCCGCGAGCGCATGACGGCGAGCTTGTAGGGCGCGGACTCGTCGAAGATCAGCGGCAGCATCAGCGAGCGGCGCGCGCGCAGCCACGCCAGCCAGAGCACCGCGAACGGCAGGGTGATCATCAGCGGCGTGCCCAGCGCCAGCACGCCGAGGCCGATCAGGGTGAACACGACCTGGTAGCCGAGTACCGGCCCGGACACCTCGGACAGTCGCGTGAACGCGGCGCGCCAGGTCAGCGGTCGCCGGTGCACCACGGCCAGTCCCAGCGGCACGGTGACCCCGCGCATGATCAGGCGCACCAGCCACGCGCACACCAGGGTCGTGATGATCGCGCCGACCAGCACGCCGTCGTCGGAATCCCCGGTGGCGACCGAGATCAGGACCGTCGCCGCGATGGCGATCGCCGCGGCGCCGGCCACGGTCACCGCGGCGATCGCGGCGAGCGGTTTGACGCGCGCCTGTATCAGCGCGAAGGGGAGATCGAGGAGTTCGCGGAACTGCATCGGGCGAACGGGCACGATCACCGAATCGGTGGTCGTCCCCCCCACCGAGCCGGTCGACGGACCGACGGAGTCGGCGGCGGCTGGCAACACGGCCCGAGTCTAACCGGACGAACCACCGGTTAGCCGTGCGACGACCTGGCGATAGAGCTCCGCGTCGACCGGCGGCATGCCGAGCAGGGCGCGCAGATAGACGCCGTCGCCGACGAGCCGGATGATCTCGGCCTCCACCGGATCCTCGATCTCGTTGTCCAGCACGCCTTTCCAGGCGTCGAGCACCTCGAACAGCGCCCGGTCGGTCTCGTCGGCGCTGCCGTCGACGGGTCCGTCGACCGTGCGCATCGCCGCGAGCATCGAGCGGTACAGGGCGAGTTCGTGCGCGTCGGCGGCGTCGTAGTGCTGCGGGTTCTGCAGGTACCACTCGGCCACCGGTTGCCCGCTGTCCACCGCGGCGCGGACCTGCTCGTCGGCGCGCTCGCCGAGCCGGCGCACCAACCCGGCGAGCAGGGCGTCCTTGGACTTGAAGTGATAGAGCAGGCCGCCCTTGGAGACGCCGGCCGCGGCGGCGACGCTCTCCAGCGTCACCTGGGACATGCCCTTCTCCAGCAGCAGCGTCTCGAGGGCGTCGAGGATCCGGTTGCGGGTGCCGGACGGATCACGGGTGGTCACGGCGAATAACTGTACCGTCTGGACGGTTGATCTGTTACTGTACCGTCTGGACGGTTCAAATCTGGCCCCAGCAACCCCGAAAGAGAAAGACAATGAGCCCCGACACCACGGCACGTTCCGGACCCGTGTCACCGCACGAGCACGCCACGACGAAAGACCTCGCGCCGCGACCCGGCGGAAAGGCGACCGCCCGCACCTGGGCGGGCCTCGGCGTGCTCGCGCTGGCCCTGCTGCTCATCTCGGTCGACGCCACCGTGCTGGACCTGGCGGTCCCCGCGATCACCGCGCACCTCGCCCCGACCACGCCGCAGCTGCTGTGGATCATCGACGTCTACTCGTTCGTCCTGGCCGGATTGCTCATCACCATGGGCACCCTCGGCGACCGCATCGGCCGCCGCAGGCTGCTACTGCTGGGCGCGGCCGGATTCGGCATCGCCTCCGCGCTCGCCGCCTGGGCCGTCAGCCCCGAGATGCTCATCGCCGCGCGCGTGCTGCAGGGTGTCGCCGGCGCCACGCTCATGCCCGCGACCCTGGGCCTGATCCGGTCGATGTTCACCGACTCCCGCGAACGCACCCTGGCCATCTCGGTCTGGGGCGCCATGGCCGGCAGCGGCGCGGCCTTCGGGCCCCTGCTGGGCGGCTGGCTGCTCGAACACTTCTGGTGGGGCTCGGTGTTCCTGATCAACCTGCCGGTCATGGCGGGCCTGATCGTCGCCGCGCCGTTCCTGGTGCCGGAGTCGCGGGACCCGAACCCGGGCCGCTTCGACCTGGTGAGCGCCGCGCTGTCGATGCTGGCGCTGATCCCGATCGTGTACGCGGTCAAGGAATTCGCCGCGCACGGGCCGCAGATGAGTCTGCTCGCGTTCCTGGCGACCGGCGTGGTGGCCGGATGGCTCTTCATCCGCCGCCAGCGCGCGCTGACCGCACCGCTGATCGACCTGGGCTTGTTCCGGCTGCCGCCGTTCCGCGCCGCGGTGTTCGCGAACCTACTGGCCGTCTTCGCGCTGGCCGGCGTGCTGTTCTTCGGTTCTCAATACCTGCAACTGGTGCTGGGCCGCACGCCCCTGCAGGCGGGTCTGCTGCTGATTCCGGGCACCCTGGGCAGCATCGCCGGTTCACTGGCCGCCGCCTACGCCGTGCGCTACTGGCGGCCGGTGACGGTGCTGACCGCGGCGCTGGTCACGGCCGCGGCGGGCGCGTCGCTGTTCTGGCTGCTGGGCGCGGAGCCCACCGGCACGGTGCTGCCGTTCGTGCTCGGCTTCGTCCTGATCGGCCTCGGAGTCGGTGTGGCGCTGACGGTGTCGTCCGACCTCATCGTCAGCACCGCCCCCGCCGAACGCGCGGGCAACGCCGCCGCGATCTCCGAGACCGCGATGGAAGCGGGTATCGCCCTGGGCGTGGCCGTGCTGGGCAGCGCCGTCATGGCGGTGTTCCGCCGCGGCCTGGATCTGACCGGCGTCCCTGCCGACCGGACCGCCGCCGCTCGCGAATCCCTCGGCGGCGCACTGGAAACCGCCCGGCAGCTCCCCGCCGCGGCGGGGCAGGCCCTGGCCGACGGCGCCCACCACGCCTTCGTGAACGGCGTGCACGTGGCCGCCACCGGCACGACGGTGATCCTGCTGATCACCGCGTTCCTCACCTACCGCAGCGCGCGGGCGAAGACGCGCTGACCCTCACCGCATCGCATCGGGTGCGGTGAACGGACAACTGAAAATCCCTGTGGCCCGGCTGTTTCCGAGTGAGACGCCGGGCCGCGGTGTGATTCGGGGCCGGTACCGGTCCCTGGGAGAGCCACCGAGACCGCCGGTGGTGAATATCACTGACGCGCTGCGCTTCTCGGCACGGGCGGTACGTGACGACTGTCTCGTCGCGATCGCCGGAGCTCCGCGGGGGATCGGTGTGGCTCCTACCGCGTCGATGCGGCCCGGTACCCCCGGATCGTTCGCACCCCGTGGCGACCGCGCAGGTTGCGCGAGGCCGAGTTGCCGCGGCCGGGATGGTCGCGGGCTCGGGCGGTGGTACTGCCGGGGCAGCACCGATGGACGGTTAAGAGCTTGTGCCCGGGGGCAATTCGCGCTGATCGCGGCCACCCAGTTCGGGGGTGTGCCGGTGGTCGAGTTCCGGGCGGTGCTGGGCGGGCAGCGAACCCTGCCGGTCGGCGGGCGGCAGCGGGTAGCCGGGCTCGACGACCTGGCCGGGCGGCAGCGCCGGGTAGCCCGGGGCTGCGGCGTAGGGCTGGTACCGGGGATACGGATTCAGGACGTCGGCGGCCACACGCTGGGCGTACACGTGCTGGGGCGACCCAGCGGGCAGCTGGTAGCCGTACTGCGGGGGAGCGCCGTAGACCTGCTGCTGCGCCCGCTGCGCGGCCGAATCCTCCGAATCCACCGTCACCTTGCGGGTCCGGCGCAGCGTGAAGGTGATCTCCTCGGCCTCCTCGAACGCCTGGCGCACCGTGCGCAGCGGATGCGTCGCGGTGTCGATCGCGTTCGCCACGAACGAGGGCACCAGCGGGCGGATCCAGCGGGCCGCGGTGTCGGTGAACGGCACCGTGCCGATGATCGGAAGTTCCAGTCCGCCACCCTTGTTCGCGGGCGCGGCCTGCGCCGCGATCGGCGCCGGCGCGGCCGGTGCGAGCGCTCCGCCGGCGCCGACCGGCGCCACCGGGCCGGGGGCGTAGCGGTCGGGCAAGTTCGGCGTGTGAGTCACGGTCCCCTCCTGAGGCATGTCGTTGCCGGCCGTGCTCCCGGCCGGTAGTTCCCCCCGTGCCGCCGGAAGCTCACGCTGTGCGGCACGGTCGAATTCGTCGATCGCGCGCTGCGCCGGTTCGGTGATGCCGATCTCGAAATTGCCGATCGCGGCGATGATGCGGGTGCGCTGGCGCTCGCGATCGATGGCGGTGTCGGCGTGCGCGGCCAGCTTGGCCGCGGTGAGCTGCTGGTCGGCCCGCAGCGTCTCGGCCTCCACCCGTACCTCCGCCTGTTTGACGGCGATGGCGGTGTCGGCGGCCTGCTCGACCCGGTCGGTGATCGTGCGGGTGGCGATCTCGCGATCGAACGAGGTCTCCCCGCGCCACCAGCGCAGCAGCACCGGAAGCAGCGCCAGCACGATGAACAGCAGTGCGAGCACGACACGCAGCGCCAGCGGTCCGGCGTGCGCGGTGGTGTGGTCGTTCATGGCGACCCAGCGCGCCCCGAGCCCGCGGTCGCCGCCGGTGTACGCGCCCGCCCGGGCCGCGCTCAGCGCGTCGTTCTTCTCGGTGATCTGCGCGTCGAGCCCGGCCGTGCGGCCCTGCGCGGCGGACAGCTGTGCGAGGTAGTCGGTGAGCAGCTGATTGGCGGTGCGCTCCTCGGGCCCGCGCCCCGGCACCCCGGTGACGGGCAGCTGTGTGCACTCGGGTCGCGGGTTGGATTCGCAGCGCGCGAGGGTCATCGCCTTGTCGACGTCGTTCTGCGCCTTGACGATCTGCTGATCCAGCGCGGTCCGGTCGGCTCGCGCCTGGTCGGCGGCGTCCCGTGCGGCGATCACCGCCGGCGCGGATTCGATTCCGCGCCCGGCCTTTTCGTCCAGCAGGCGGTTCACGGTGCCGCCGAAGAGCACGGTGCCCGCCAGTTCGGCGACCACCACGCCGGCCAGCGCGGCCACCGCGATCCGCGCGGCGAACTGCGCTCCGGCCGGGCTCGCGAAGACCGAACCGCCGCGCTGGTTCTCCTCGCGCTCGGGCGTGGCGGCGGTGGCCAGGGCGCGAGATACCGCCCCCACCAACAGGGTCGAGAGCAGGGCCGCGCCGGCGACGGCGATGGGATGCCAGTGCGCGGCGGCGCCGGCGAGCGCGATGACCACACCCGCGGTGACCGCGAACAGCGCCACCACGGTTCCGGTCACCGAATAGCCGGTGCGTTCGTGGCGGTCGGACAGGCCCGCGTGCGCGCCCCCGAGCCAGGTGAGCAGAGCGGTCACGGGGCTCACATCCTCTAAGTCCCAGGCTTATTCGGGTTCTCTCGAGCGTCGCTCATCGGTGAAAGGTCACGGTCTTGTCTCAGCGTGACAGGCCCGTGCCCGTTCCACCGACTGTGGCGGCTGGGATGTGGCCAGCCTCACATCGGCGTGTTTCCAGCGTGTGACGTGGTGTTGATCACGCTGGTACCGGGCGAAACGGTCGCGAAATCAGTGACTCGACGGCCGTTCACTGTTTGCCAGCCATGTGCTGAAGCGTACATTCGATAAAGATTCCGTACGGTCGGAACGTTGCGAGAGCATGTCGCCCGGACCGCCGCGACGCCGACTCGACGTCTCCGGAAAGTTAGCCGCCCTTCGCCCGGTTTGCCGGATGCCCCTGTGGGGAAATCAGTTTCGATGCAGGTGGGAGGTGTTCCGGGGCTGCGCCGGAACCAGCCGCCCGAGTTCTCGCGCGCGCGACATCCAGTGGGCAAGTCAACTCGGGTCATCCTGCACTCCTGCTTTACACTGGACAACGCGCAGGTAGTGGAGGATCGATGCAGAAGCCCAGCTAGAGGTTGGTATTAGTGCAACCTAAGTTGGTTGGGTCGCAGGTCTGGACTTATCGTTTGCTCTTACGCCGAACACGACAAGTTCGGCATATCGCTCAATAACCGTCAGAGGCCCACCGGCGCTCAGCGTAATGGGCGAGAACGGCGCGGTTGGTGGCGAGCACGTAAGCGTTCGGTTACCGCCGAGCACCCGACGAGAACTCGAAACGGGTGAAAACAACTGGAGAGTTGACTGCACGGGACGACCATCAGCGCCGCTGGTCTCCAGACACGTCCGGGCGCAGTCCGACGGAGGCGTTCGACGAAGGCCGCAATTCTTCGAAGGCCTGTTTTTTGTGAAGGCAGAGGCATGACGCAACTTCCCGGCCACAGGTCCCCCACCGGCGGTGCCGGCTATGGGCACGGACCCCGCGGGCTCTATGACCCGGCGAATGAACACGACGCCTGCGGCGTCGCATTCGTCGTCGACATGCACGGCCGTCGTAGCCGCGACATCGTCGACAAGGCTATTACCGCCCTGCTGAACCTGGAGCACCGTGGCGCCGCCGGCGCCGAGCCCAACTCGGGCGACGGCGCGGGCATCCTGATCCAGCTTCCGGACAAGTTCTTCCGCGCGGTCGTCGACTTCGACCTGCCGGCCGAGGGCTCGTACGCCACCGGTATCGCCTTCCTCCCGCAGGCCCGCCGCGAAGCGGGCCGGGCCGGGTACGGCGTGGAGCGGATCGTCCGCGAAGAGGGCCTCGAGGTCCTGGGCTGGCGCGAGGTCCCGATCGACGAGTCGTCGCTCGGCGCGCTCTCCCGTGACGCCATGCCGACCTTCCGGCAGATCTTCATCGCCTCCCCCAAGGACGGCGCCGAGCAGCTCTCGGGCATGGACCTCGAGCGTCGCGCCTACGTCGTGCGCAAGCGCATCGAGCACGAGCTCGGCAAGGCCGGCGCGGGCGCGGGCGGTCTGGGCAAGGAGTCGGTGTACTTCCCGAGCCTGTCCGGGCAGACCTTCGTCTACAAGGGCATGTTCACGACCCCGCAGCTGCGCGCGTTCTACCTGGATCTGCAGGACGACCGCGTCGAGTCCGCGCTGGGCATCGTGCACTCGCGCTTCTCCACCAACACCTTCCCGTCGTGGCCGCTGGCGCACCCCTTCCGGCGCGTCGCCCACAACGGCGAGATCAACACCGTCTCCGGTAACGAGAACTGGATGCGGGCCCGCGAGGCGCTGCTGAAGTCGAACGCGTTCGGCAACGACAGCGAGGGCAACAACCGCCTGGAGAAGATCTTCCCGGTCTGCACCCCCGGCGCGTCCGACACCGCTCGCTTCGACGAGGTGCTCGAACTCCTGCACCTGGGCGGGCGCAGCCTGCCGCACGCGGTGCTCATGATGATCCCCGAGGCGTGGGAACGGCACGAGTCCATGGACCCGGCCCAGCGCGCCTTCTACCGCTACCACTCGTTCCTCATGGAGCCGTGGGACGGCCCGGCCTCGGTGTGCTTCACCGACGGCACGGTCGTCGGTGCGGTGCTGGACCGCAACGGTCTGCGCCCCGGCCGCATCTGGGTGACCGAGGACGGCCTGGTCGTCATGGCCTCCGAGGTCGGCGTGCTGGACATCGATCCGGCCACCGTGGTCCAGAAGACCCGCCTGCAGCCCGGCCGCATGTTCCTGGTCGACACCAGCCAGGGCCGGATCATCAGCGACGACGAGGTCAAGTCCGAACTCGCCGGTGAGCACCCGTACCAGGAGTGGCTGGACAACGGCCCGACCAAGCTGTCGGACCTGCAGGAACGCCCGCACGTGCACATGTCGCACGACCGCGTGCTCATTCGCCAGCAGATCTTCGGGTACACCACCGAAGAGCTGAACATCCTGATCTCGCCCATGGCGCAGACCGGCGGCGAGGCGCTCGGCTCGATGGGCACCGACACCCCGATCGCGGTGCTGTCGGCGCGTCCGCGCCTGCTGTTCGACTACTTCTCCCAGCTGTTCGCGCAGGTCACCAACCCGCCGCTGGACGCCATCCGCGAAGAGGTCGTCACCTCGCTGCGCAGCATGGTCGGCCCGGAGTCGGATCTGCTGCACCCCAGCCAGGACAGCTGTCGTCAGATCACCCTGACCCAGCCGATTCTGGACAACGACGAGCTGGCCAAGCTCGTCCACATCAACGACGACGGCTCGCGTCCCGACCTGCGTTCGGTCGTGGTGCACGGCCTGTACCCGTTCGCCGAGGGCGGCGAGGGACTGCGCAAGGCCCTGAAGGCCGTGCAGACCCAGGTCTCCACCGCCATCGACGGCGGCGCGCGCATCATCATCCTGTCCGACCGCGAATCCAACGAGAAGCTGGCGCCGATCCCGTCGCTGCTGCTCACCGCGGCCGTGCACCACCACCTGGTGCAGGAGCGCACCCGCACCCAGGTCGGCCTGGTCGTGGAGGCCGGTGACGCCCGCGAGGTGCACCACATGGCCCTGCTCGTCGGTTTCGGCGCGGCGGCGATCAACCCGTACATGGCGTTCGAGTCCATCGAGGACATGCTCGAGCGCGGCGCGCTGCAGATGCCCGGAAGCACCGGCGATATCGCCGAGGACTTCAAGAAGGCCGTCTACAACTACAACAAGGCCGCCGGCAAGGGTGTGCTCAAGGTGATGTCCAAGATGGGCATCTCCACCATCGCCTCCTACCGGGGCGCGCAGCTGTTCCAGGTCATCGGCCTGGCCCAGGAGCTGGTGGACGAGTACTTCACCGGTCTGCGTTCGCCGCTGAACGGCATCGGTCTCGACGACATCGCCCGCGAGGTCGCCGAGCGCCACAAGGTCGCTTTCCTGGAGAACCGCAACGAGCGCGCGCACCGCGAGCTCGAGGTCGGCGGCGAGTACCAGTGGCGGCGCGAGGGCGAGTACCACCTGTTCAACCCGGACACGGTGTTCAAGCTCCAGCACGCCACCCGCTCGGGCCAGTACAAGGTCTTCAAGGAGTACACCAAGCTCGTCGACGATCAGTCCGAGCGCCTGGCGTCCCTGCGCGGCCTGTTCAAGTTCAAGTCCAAGGGCCGCAACCCGATTCCGATCGAGGAAGTCGAGCCCGCGAGCGAGATCGTCAAGCGTTTCTCGACCGGCGCGATGAGCTACGGCTCCATCTCGGCCGAGGCGCACGAGACCCTCGCCATCGCCATGAACCGTCTCGGTGGCCGCTCCAACTCCGGTGAGGGCGGCGAGCACCCGGCGCGCTTCGAGCCGGAGGAGAACGGCGACTGGCGGCGGTCCGCGATCAAGCAGGTGGCCTCGGGACGTTTCGGCGTGACCGCGCACTACCTGACCAACTGCACCGACATCCAGATCAAGATGGCCCAGGGCGCCAAGCCGGGCGAGGGCGGCCAGCTGCCCGCGCACAAGGTGTACCCGTGGGTCGCCGAGGTCCGGCACTCCACGCCGGGCGTGGGTCTGATCTCCCCGCCGCCGCACCACGACATCTACTCGATCGAGGATCTGGCGCAGCTGATCCACGACCTGAAGAACGCGAACCCGCAGGCGCGGATTCACGTGAAACTTGTCGCGGAGCCCGGCGTCGGCACCGTCGCCGCGGGTGTGTCCAAGGCGCACGCCGACGTGGTCCTGATCTCGGGTCACGACGGCGGCACCGGCGCCTCGCCGCTGACCTCGCTCAAGCACGCGGGTGGTCCCTGGGAGCTCGGCCTGGCCGAGACCCAGCAGACGCTGCTGCTGAACGGTCTGCGCGACCGCATCGTCGTGCAGGTCGACGGTCAGATGAAGACCGGCCGCGACGTCATGATCGCCGCGCTGCTGGGCGCCGAGGAGTTCGGTTTCGCGACCGCTCCGCTGGTCGTCTCGGGCTGCATCATGATGCGCGTGTGCCACCTCGACACCTGCCCGGTCGGTGTCGCGACCCAGAACCCGGTGCTGCGCGAGCGCTTCACCGGTAAGGCCGAGTACGTCGTGAACTTCATGATGTACATCGCCGAAGAGGTCCGCGAGCTGCTGGCGTCGCTGGGTCTGCGCAGCATCGACGAGGCCGTGGGCCGGGTCGATCTGCTCGACACCGCCGAGGCGAAGGCGCACTGGAAGGCCGCCAAGCTGGATCTGTCGCCCATCCTCGACGATGTCGAGACGGCGTTCATGCAGCAGGACCGCCGCAACACCAAGGGCCAGGACCACGGGCTGGACAAGGCCCTGGACATCCAGCTCATCGCGCAGGCGTCCGACGCGCTCGAGCGCGGCAAGCCGGTCAAGTTCGACACCAAGATCACCAACGTGAACCGGACCGTCGGCACCATGCTCGGCCACGAGGTGACCAAGCTGTACGGCGGCGTCGGCCTGCCGGACGACACCATCGACATCACGTTCACCGGTTCCGCCGGTAACTCGTTCGGTGCGTTCGTCCCGGCCGGTATCACCCTGCGGGTGGTCGGCGACACGAACGACTACGTGGGCAAGGGCCTGTCGGGCGGCCGCATCATCGTGCGCCCGTCGCTGTCCGCGCCCGAGGCGTACGTCGCGGAGCGGAACATCATCGCGGGCAACGTGATCCTGTTCGGCGCCACCAGCGGCCAGGCCTTCATCCGCGGTGTGGCCGGCGAGCGCTTCAGCGTCCGCAACTCCGGCGCGACCGCGGTGGTCGAGGGCGTGGGCGATCACGCCTGCGAGTACATGACCGGTGGCAAGGTGGTCATCCTGGGCGAGACCGGCCGTAACTTCGGCGCGGGCATGTCCGGCGGCATCGCGTACATCTACAACCCGAACGGCACCTTCGAGGCCAACCTGAACACCGAACTGGTGGATCTGGAGCAGCTCTCGGCGGAGGAGACCACGTGGTTGCGCGACACCATCACCCAGCATCGTGACGAGACCGATTCCGCCGTGGCGGAGGCGATCCTGAGCGACTGGGCGCAGCAGGTGGGCCACTTCGTGAAGGTCATGCCGCGGGACTACAAGAAGGTCCTGCTCGCGATCTCCGAGGCCGAGAAGGCCGGACGGGACGTCGACACCGCGATCATGGAGGCCGCTCGTGGCTGACATGACACGCACCGATCTTGTTGGGTGCGCCGGAGTCGGCGCGAAGTACGGAGTCGTAAATGGGTGACGCACAGGGCTTCCTGAAGCACACGAGTAGGGAACTGCCGAAGCGCCGTCCGGTGCCGCTGCGCCTGCTGGACTGGAAAGAGGTCTACGAGGAGGAGAAGTTCTCCCACGAGACTCTCCAGCGCCAGGCCAGCCGCTGCATGGACTGCGGTATCCCGTTCTGCCACAACGGTTGTCCGCTCGGGAACCTGATTCCCGAATGGAACGACCTGGTCTACAAGGGCTCCTGGAAGGAATCGTTCGACCGGCTGCACGCCACGAACAACTTCCCGGAGTTCACCGGCCGGCTCTGCCCCGCGCCGTGCGAGGCGTCCTGCGTCCTGGGCATCAACCAGGATCCGGTGACGATCAAGCAGGTCGAGGTCGAGATCATCGAGAACGGTTTCGACGAGGGCTGGGTCACCCCGGTGTACCCGACCCGTCTGACCGGCAAGAAGGTCGCCGTGGTCGGTTCCGGCCCCGCCGGTCTGGCCGCCGCGCAGCAGCTGACCCGGGCCGGTCACACCGTGACCGTGTTCGAGCGCGACGACCGCATCGGCGGCCTGATGCGCTACGGCATCCCGGAATTCAAGATGGAGAAGCGCTTCATCGATCGCCGGCTGGCGCAGATGGAGGCCGAGGGCACCGTCTTCAAGACCGGTGTGAACGTGGGCGTGGACATCACCGCCGATCAGCTGCGCGAGCAGTTCGACGCGGTGGTGCTGGCCGGTGGCGCGACCATCGCGCGTGACCTGCCGGTTCCGGGCCGCGACCTGGACGGCATCCACCAGGCCATGGAGTTCCTGCCGCTGGCCAACCGCGTGCAGCTGGGCGACGACATCACCGACGAGGACGGCCTGCCGCGCATCAACGCGCGCGGCAAGAAGGTCATCATCATCGGCGGCGGCGACACCGGCGCGGACTGCCTGGGCACCTCGCACCGTCAGGGCGCGGAGTCGGTCCACCAGTTCGAGATCATGCCGCGTCCGCCGGAGGAGCGCGCCGGGTCCACCCCGTGGCCGACCTACCCGCTCATGTACCGGGTCGCCTCGGCGCACGAGGAGGGCGGCGAGCGCGTCTTCTCGGTCAACACCGAGCGTTTCATCGGCGCGGACGGCAAGGTCACCGGCCTGCAGGCGCACGAGGTGTCGATGGTGAACGGCCGCTTCGAGAAGGTCGAGGGCACCGACTTCACCCTCGAGGCCGATCTGGTGCTGCTGTCCATGGGCTTCGTCGGACCGCAGAAGCACGGTCTGCTCGAGGGCCTGGGCGTCGGCTACGACCAGCGCGGCAACGTGATGCGCGACAGCGAGTGGGCCACCACCGTGCCCGGCGTGTTCGTCGCCGGTGACATGGGCCGCGGCCAGTCGCTGATCGTGTGGGCCATCGCCGAGGGCCGCTCCTGCGCGTCCGCGGTGGACAAGTTCCTCGAGGGCGAGACGGCGCTGCCGACCCCGGTCCGGCCGACCGATGTCGCCCAGCGATAAGCGGTAATCCGCAGTAGTCGGAAAGCGCCCGCGGACTTCGTGTCCGCGGGCGCTTTCTCGTTATCGGGGGCCGATCGGGCCGGGCCGAATTGCTGTTCGATCACTTCGCCCGGTCATTGCTGTGACACGAATCACATTCCAGTTACGGCCTGGCATACGGGTGAAATCGGACAACTTACGAAACACGCATGGCGTCCCTCGTAAGGCCCCCTTATTGTTATTCGCGTGTGTTGTTGATCTCGGTCATGCGGTCGGGTTCGCACATCTCATACGGGGGCGTAACTGCGGTTAACCCCATATGCACCGGATGGACATCCGGCGACTTCACCATGATCGGGAATCGGGACGGAATCGGCAGTCCCGGGCAGGCGTGAACTGGAGCAGAATGCGGGTCAAAAGAATCATCGCGGCCGCGGGTGCGGCGGCGAGTGTGCTCATGGCCGGAATCGTGGTGGGCAGCGGTTCCGTTACGGCCGATCCGGGGTGCCCGGTCATGTACACCGTGGCCATCCCCGGTACCTGGGAAACCGGGCATGACAAGGAGCCCGGTCCGGGCATGCTGTCGGCGGTGACCAACGGGCTACCCGGCGACGTGGACTACGTGACCTACGCCGCGACCGCCTTCCCGTGGGAGGGCGACGTCTACGGCGCCTCCAAGAAGGAAGCGACCGACAAGGCCCGCGCGCTGGTGCAGAACATGGCCAACCGCTGCGCCGACACCAAGATCTCGATCACCGGCTACAGCCAGGGCGCCGACGCCGCGGGCGATCTCGCCGCCGAGATCGGCAGCGGGCTCGGCGTGGTGCGGCCCGAGCGGATCGGGGCCGTCGCCCTGATCTCGGACCCGCGCCGTTCGCCGACCGACATCCAGGTCGGTCAGCCGGTGCCCGGCGCCGGCGCCGGTGGCGCCCGCGTGGGCGGCTTCGGCTGGATCGCGGACCGCGTGCGCACCGTCTGCGCCGCCGGCGATCTCTACTGCTCCACCGAGGAGAGCGACTTCATCAGCCGCTTCGCCGGATTCCTGGCCCAGACCTCGAATCCCAACCCCGCCAACATCTGGCGCTACCAGCTCGAGGTCGGCGCGATCATCAACGACCTGATGGCACAGGGCGGCATCCCCACCCTGCAGGCCCAGCTCAGCGAGGGCGCGAACGAGGCCCGCGTCAAGCAGTTCGAGCAGTTCTTCCGCACCGGACGGCACACCAGCTACGGCAGCTACGGCGTGGGCGGCGGCCAGACCGCGCTCACCTGGATGCACGGCTGGCTGGCCAAGGCCGCGTAAGAGCCCGCGCGACAACGCTTCTCCAGGGCGCCCGCGCTCGATCACGAACGAAGGCCGCTTCCCCGCCGTGGGGAAGCGGCCTTCGCCGTTGCCGGGGCCGGGACGGTCAGCCGCGAGCGAGACTGCGCGGCAACAGGTCCCAGACGTGACCGTTCTCGTTCACCGTCGACACCGTGCGGCTGCCGGTGCGCGAGTACAGGATTCGGGTGATCGAGCAGTAGTCGATCGGGAAGGTGAGCGGGCGGTCGAGCCCGAGCACGTCCTGCAGCAGCACGTTGATGACGCCGCCGTGCGCGAAGACGACCACCGTCTCGGTGTGGCCGGCGGCGTCGACGATGCTCGCCACGGCCGCGCGCACCCGGGCGACGAAGGCGTCGCCGTCGATCTGCTCGGGCAGGTACCCGGCCTTGATGCGGTCGTACACCTCGCGGAATTCCTGCTGGGCATCCTCGATGGGGATGTAGGCGGGCAGGTCGCGATCGTATTCGGCGAGACCGTCGAGGATGTCGATCGCCAGCCCGGCCTTCTCGGCGGTGGGCCGGGCGGTGGAGCGGGCCCGTTGCTGCGGGCTGCTCACCACGCGGGCGATACGGTGCTGGGCCAGCGCCGCGGGCACCCGCGCCGCCTGCTCGACCCCGACCTCGGTGAGATCGGGGTCCGCCGGGCCGGACAGCCCCTGGACGCGAAGCGGCTGGGCGTGGCGAACGAGGATCAACTGCACGGGGATCACTCTGCCGCACCCCGCCGGGACGCGGCGTCGCGGGGGCCGGGCCGTCCGGGCCGTAGGGCTGCCCGGGCGACCCGGGTGGTTACTGGCCCTTCTTCTTTTTCTGGGTGAGGAAGTAGACGACGGCGGCGATGGCGACGACGAGGCCGACACAGCAGATGAGGCCGAAGATCAGTCCGCCGCTGGTCTTCTTCTTTTTCTTGGCCGCCAGTTCCAGCGCGGAGTTCCAGGTGTCCGGGCTGGCCCAGACGTGGTGGTCGAGCAGGCTGGCCTGGGTCATCAGGTCGAGGTAGTGCATCGGGAAACCCCATCTCATCGGTCGGTCACCCCCTCCCCGGGGCCAATCAAGGTTAGCTGGCCACTCCGGTTCGAGGAGTCCACTGTGAATATGTCGGGGACGCCGAAACGTTTACAACGATCGTGATCTCGCCCCGAATCGCCTAGCCTGTCCGGGGTTTGACCAGCGGGAACGGCAGCGTCTCGCGAATGCTGCGGCCGGTGAGCAGCATGACGACACGGTCGACGCCGACACCCAGTCCGCCGGTGGGCGGCATCGCGTGTTCCAGGGCCTGCAGGAAGTCCTCGTCGAGCTCCATGGCCTCGGGGTCGCCGCCCGCGGCGAGCATGGACTGCTCGGTGAGCCGGCGGCGCTGTTCCACCGGATCGGTCAATTCGCTGTAGGCGGTGCCCAATTCGACGCCCCAGGCCACCAGGTCCCAGCGCTCGGTGACGCCCGCGATGTGCCGGTGCGAGCGGGTGAGGGGCGAGACCGAGGTGGGGAAGTCGATGTAGAAGGTCGGCTCCTGCGTCTGCGATTCCACCAGGTGCTCGTAGAGTTCCAGCACCAATTGCCCGACGTCCCAGCCCAATTGCCAGGCGATGCCGTGCTTGTCGCAGAGCACGCGCAACCGTTCGGCGTCGGTGTCGGGTGCGATGGTCTCGCCGAGTTTCTCCGACACCGCCCCGTGCACGGTCTTGACCGGCCATTCGCCGGAGATGTCGACCTCGGTGAGGTCGCCGTCCGGACCGGGCCGCAGCGCCACCATCCGCCCGTTGGCGGCGGTGGCCGCGGCCTGGATGAGCTGGCGGCACACGTGCATCATGCGCTCGTAATCGCTGTGCGCCTCATAGGCTTCCAGCACCGTGAACTCGGGATTGTGGCTGAAGTCCACGCCCTCGTTGCGGAACACCCGGCCCAGTTCGAAGACCTTCTCCATGCCGCCGACGCACAGGCGCTTGAGATACAGCTCGGGGGCGATGCGCAGGTACAGATCCAGGTCGTAGGCGTTGATGTGGGTGGTGAAGGGCGTGGCGTTGGCGCCGCCGTGCACCTGCTGCAGCACCGGGGTCTCCACTTCCAGGAATCCCCAGCCGTGCAACGTGTCCCGCATCGAGCGCACCACCGCGCTGCGCTTGGTCATCACCTCGCGGATGTCGGTGTTGATGGCCATGTCGACGTAGCGCTGGCGCACCCGCGCCTCGGGATCGGCCAGGCCCTTCCACTTGTCGGGCAGCGGATGCAGGCACTTGCCGATCATCCGCCAGTCGGCCGCGAGCAGGGAGAGTTCGCCGTTGCGGCTGCGCCCGATCTGACCGCTCACCTCGATGAGATCGCCGAGGTCGAAGTAGCGGTCGAAGGCCGCGCTGCGCTCGGCGCCGACCCGCCCGCGGTCGATGACGAGCTGGATCTCCCCGGACCAGTCCCGCACCAGGGCGAAGGTGACCCCGCCGTAGTCGCGAATTCGCAGGAGCCGCCCGCACACTCGCACCGTGGTGCCCTGCGGGGACTGCCGCGCGCCGGCGACGGTGTGGGTCGGGGGATAGGCCACCGGGTACGCGTCGATGCCCGCGTCGTTCAGTTTCGCGAGCTTGTCCATGCGCACCCGCACCTGCTCGGGGCGGCGGGGGCCGGTCTCGTCCAGTTCCTCGGGCGGCAGATCGGGGAGGCTGCCGTCGGCGTGCAGTCCGGTCATGGTGGCCGGGACCGAGGAGCGAACGCCGGTGTGCGCGGAGGTGTTCGATTCCCGGCCGATGCGCGGCAGGAAGCCCTCGGCCAGTGCGCTGGCCAGCGCGACCCGGGGTAGTTGGCGGCGTTCCTCGAAGAGCGAGAAGCGCGGCACCCAATCCGGCTGGTATTTCACGTTGGACCGGTAGAGCGCCTCGAGCTGGTACCAGCGCGAGAAGAACATCAGGATGCTGCGCCACAGCCGCAGCACCGGGCCCGCGCCGATCCGGCTGCCCTCCTCGAAGACTGCGCGGAAGACCGCGAAGTTCAACGAGATTCGGGTGATGCCGTACTGCTCGGAGCCGAGCGCCAGCTTGGAGATCATGAGTTCCATGACGCCGTTGGGACTCTGGCGGTCGCGGCGCATGAGATCGAGCGAGACGCCGGTGCGCCCCCACGGCACCAGCGACAGCATGCCGAGGACGCGATCGTTGCGGTCGACCGCCTCGACCAGCAGGCAGTCCCCGTCGAGCGGATCGCCGAGCCGGTCCAGGGCCATGGAGAAGCCGCGTTCGGTCTCGGTGTCGCGCCAGGCTTCGGCGCGGCGCATGACCTCGCGCATCTCCTCGGGCGAGATCTCGCGATGCCGGCGCACCCGCACGTCGATGCCCTGTTTCACGAGCCGGTTGACCGCCTGGCGGACCTGTTTCATCTCCGGCCCGGCGAGCGAGAACGTCCGGGTCTCCAGGATCGCCTCGTCGCCCAGGCGCAGCGCGGACAGTCCGGCGCGGCGGTACGCCGTCGCGCCGATCTCACTCGCGCCCATGACGGCCGGGGCCCAGCCGTACTGGTCGGCGAGCTGCAGCCAGGCGTCGATGGCGTGCGGCCAGGCTTCCTTGGTGCCGATGGGGTCGCCCGAGGCCAGGCAGACCCCGAGTTCGACCCGGTAGGTGACCGCGGCCTTGCCGCTGGGCGCGAACACCACGGCCTTGTCGCGGCGGGTCGCGAAGTAGCCGAGCGAGTCCTCCACGTCGGAGCGTTCGAGCAGGCCGCGCAGCGCGGATTCGTCGGTGCCGGTGAGCGCGTTCGTGGCGCGCTGGGAGCGGAACAGCACCGCGACGGCGATGAGCAGCGCGACCGCGCCGAAGAGGCCGAGCAGCAGATTGACCAGATGGTTCGGTTTGCCGTCGAAGTCCTCGTTGCTCACCAGGATGGCTCCGGTGACCCGGGAGACCGCCCAGAGCGGCCGCTGCCAGCCCGACTGCAGGGTGCCGGGGAACAGTTCCACCAGACCCCAGCCGACGAGGCAGCCGAGCGTGAGGCCGGCCGCGAGGAATCCGAGCGCGCGCAGCACCGCGCCGCGCTGCACGCGGGTGTAGAACTCGGGCCAGGCGGCGATGAGCACGCCGATCACGCCCAGGTGCACGAACAGTGCGACGAGATCGTTGTAGTCGCGCTCGGCGGCGAAGCCGAGACCGTTGGCGAGCGCGAAAATGGCCATGTAGCCGACCAGTAGCCACCAGGCGATCCGCTTACGGCTGGCCGTCGCGCCCGCGAGCAGGCCGACGAACACGGCCCAGACCAGGGAGGTGTCGGGCGCGTCGAAGTAGTAGGTGTCGACGTAGTGCCGCAGCCCCGAGGTCAGATACCGCAGGGCGGGCGAAACGCTCCAGAGTGCGCAGAACCCGGCGAAAACGCCCAGAATCAGCCCGGCGACGTGCGGAACCTCGCCCAGGCGGCCGTGCCCGCGATGCGGTACCTCCGGCGACCGGCCGGTGGTTCTGTGGTCGGTGTCGTGGTGCTGCCGGTCCTGCGTCGAAGTCACCGCACCAGTGTGTCTCGTGTTTTCGCCCATGTGCACTCAGCACCCGCTTCGTGTCGGGGTGAGACAGCTTACCGGCAGGTTGCCGGGTCCGTATTTGGTCTTGCCGCGGCGCACGGGTGAGGATGTATCCCATGCCGGATCCAGTCGACGTGCCGATCGAGGACGATGTCATCCGTCTCGGCCAATTCCTGAAGCTGGCGAACCTCATCGACTCCGGCGCGGAGGCCAAGACGGTCATCGCCGAGGGCCTGGTTCGCGTCAACGACGAGGTCGAACTCCGCCGCGGCCGCCAGCTCCGCGACGGCGACGTGGTTCAGCTCGCCGGCCATCAGGCCCGGGTCACCGCTCACTGAATCCCGGGCGTGTCCGCCCGGACCGCCCATGGGCCGGAGCCCGGCCCCCGAAACCCGCCGTCCCGCCGGTGTTCCGGGGGCTCGGCGCCCCGAAGCTCTCAGTCCTCGGCGCGGACGACGACCCCGTCGGAGTCGCTGTAGAGCATGTCGCCGGGGGTGAAGGTGATGCCGCCGAACTCGACCTCGACATCCTTCTCGCCGGAGCCGGTCTGGGTGCTCTTGCGCGGGTTGGTGCCCAGCGCCTTGACCCCGATGTCGAGGGTGCGCAGGATCGCCGAGTCCCGGACCGCGCCGTTCACGACGACGCCGGACCAGCCGTTGTCCACGCCCCGCCCGGCGATGATGTCGCCGACCAGTGCGGTGTGCACGCTCGCGCCGCCGTCCACGACCAGGACGCGGCCCTCGCCGGGCTCGCCGAGGGTCTGCTTGACCAGGAGGTTGTCCTGGAAGCAGCGGATGGTCACGATGCGGCCCGCGAAGCTCTCGCGGCCACCGAACTGGATGAACTGGGTATCGCAGCTGCGGATCTCGGGGCCGATCTCATCGGCCAGGTCGGCAGTGGCGACTGCTTTCGCTGATTCGGTCACGGTGCCTATCTTGTCAGGGCGAAAATACGCAATTCGCGCGCGGTGCGGTTGCGGTATGCGGTATACGCCTCGGTCGTCTCCACGAATCGCGCGAAGATCTCCTGTTTGCGGGCTTCGTCCACGACGGGGGTGGCGGTCACCGCGATCCGCTGACCGGCGAGGGTGATCTCGGCGTCCGGGCGCGCCAGCAGGTTCCCGGTCCAGGCCGGATGCCGTTCCTGCCCGAAATTGCTGCCGATCACGTAGATCACGTCGCCGTCGTGCACGTACAGCAGCGGCGTGGTGCGCGGCTCGCCGGAGGTGCGGCCCACGCAGGTGAGCAGCATGACGGGCGCGCCGATCGGCCCGAGCACGGTGTAGCGGCCCGCGGTGCGCTCCAGCACCTTTCGATCCAGCGGCGTCAGGGCGCGGATCACCCGGGAGCCGAGGCGGGTCGCGGCGAATCTGCTCGCGGCACGGGACAGCGGGTGGGTGCGCGAACCCCAGATGCGGTCCGGAAACTGCTCACTCATGGTCGGGACTGTAGTGCGCGTCGTGCGGTGCGGTGTCAGTGAGCGGCGGATATTCGACTTTCCGCGAACCTGTGGCGAGCGCATACTTGACACAGTGGGCCCACCGGAGGGAGGACCGGTAGCCATGGTGCGTATGGAGGGCGAACGGCTCGACGCGGCAATCGAATCCGATGCCGTGGGCGCGGCCCGTTCCCTGCTCGCGGCGGTGGCCGCGCGTTTCGCCGCGGCCTGGGAGGCGCGCGGCACGCCGCCGGAGCTGGGGGAGTACCTGCCCGACGCGCCCGAATTCCGGCGCTTGTGCCTGATCGAACTCATCAAGGTGGACCTCGAGTACCGCTGGATCCGCTACGACTTCCCCAAGCGGCTGGCCGACTACCGCGCCGAGTACGACGAACTGCGGTACGGCCCGCTACCGCCGGATCTGGCGTACGAGGAGTTCCACGCGCTGCGCCGCTCGGGCCGTCCGGTCGACCACAGCGGGTTCCCGACCGAGGCCGCGGGCACCGAGATCGCCTGGGGCGAGCGCGACTACCGCAGCACCTGGATCGCCCGCCCGCTCGCCCAGCAGGCCCTGGACGGTATCGAGGTCGGCGACCGGGTCGACGATTTCGATCTGCTGGTCGAGCTGGGCGCGGGCGCCTTCGCGCGGGTGTTCCTGGCCCGGCAGCGTTCCATGCAGCGCCTGGTCGCGGTGAAGGTGTCGCAGAATCACGGCACCGAGTCCGAGACGCTGGCCCAGCTCGATCACGAGAACATCGTGCGCGTCTTCGACCAGCGGCTCATGGTCGAACGCGAACTGAAGCTGATGTACATGCAGTATCTGCCCGGCGGCACGCTGTCGAAGGTGCTGAGCCTGGCGCGCGAGCGCCCGGTCGCCGAGCGTGACGGCCGCCTGCTGCTGGACGCGGTCGATACGGCCATGCGGGACAAGGGCGGGCTGTCCCCGAGCGAGTCGCTCACCCGGTCCGCGATCGCCGCGATGTCCTGGCCCGAGACGGTGGCCTGGCTGGGCAGTCGCCTGGCCCGCGCGCTGGACTACGCGGCGGACAACGGCGTGCTGCACCGCGACATCAAGCCCGCGAACGTCCTGCTCACCGCCGACGGCGTGCCCAAGCTCGCGGATTTCAACATCAGTTTCAGCCTGCACGTCGCCGGCGCCAGTCCGCTGGCGTACTTCGGCGGCTCGCTGGCGTACATGTCGCCCGAGCAGCTGGCCGCCTGCCACCCGCAGCTGCCGGACAGCGCCGAGGAGCTGGACGGCCGCAGCGACATCTTCGCGCTCGGGGTGGTGCTGTGGGAGTTGCTCACCGGGGAACGGCCTTTCGACGACGAGACGCGCGCCGGCGATTCGGAGTCCTCGCTCGAGCGCATGCTGAGCCTGCGCCTGCGGGAGCTCGAACCGAGCCGCCTGGCCGAGCTGCCCCCGGACTGCCCGCCGACCCTGCGCCGCGTCCTGCTGAAATGCCTCGCCCCGCAGCGCGCGGATCGCTGGCGCACCGGCGCGGCCCTGGCCCAGCAGCTGGATCTGTGCCTGGATCACCGCGCCCGCGATCTGGTGGATCCGCCGCGAAACAGCCTGCGCGCCAAGGTCGGTCCGTGGTCGCTGCTCCTGCTGGTCACCGCGGCCAGTTTCCTCGGCTGCTTCCTCGGCATGCTGTACGCGAATCTGCACAACGGCCCGCTCTGGAACCTCTGGTTCACCGCGGACGAGCGGTCGACCATGCAGGCGGTCGGCGCGGGCCTGGCGCTGTGCACCACCCCGGCGGCGGTCGTGGTCACGAATTACCTGTGCCGCCGGGCCTTTCTCGTCTGGCGCGGGCTGCGCCGGGGCCGGGTCTACGATCCGGACGAGCTGGCCGCCGCGCGCCGCGACACCCTGGTCAACGGCGACCGGGTCGCGGTGATCGCGTTCCTGTGGTGGGTGATCTCGGCGATCGTGGCCGCGGTCGCGCTGGTCGCGTTCACCGGCCTGCCCGCCGGCCCGCTGGTGAATCTCACCGCGACCCTGCTGGTTTCGGGCGTGATCGCGGTGGCGTACCCGTTCTTCCTGGTGACGTTCTTCGTGGTCCGCTGTTTCTATCCGCGCCTGCTGACCCACGGGGAGACGGCCGCGGATCAGGACGCGCTGCGGTCGCTGGGCAGGCGCTGCACCCGCTATCTCGCGGTGGCGGGCGCGATTCCGCTGATCGGCGTGGTCACGAGTCTGCTGTTCCTGACCCCGCACGAGGTGTCGCTGGTGATCGGCCCCATCAAGTGGCTGTGCCTGGCGGGCGTGCTCGGGTTCCTCGGCGACTACTGGCTCTTCCGCCAATTGGAGGCGGATCTGCGGGCCTTCGAACGCGCGGTCAGTTCAGGAACATCAGCACGATCAGAATGATCCAGAACGCGCCGACGGCGATGCCGGCGACGGCGAATCCCTTGTCCTCGCGCTGGGTGTCCACGCTCAGCGCCGCCGCGCCGAGCGCGATCGCCGGAATGGCGGTGATGCCGCACAGGAAACCGAACACCCCGAGCAGGAACGCGGTGAGTCCCATACCGTTCCAGCGCGCCGCCCGCGACACCGACGGATACGGCTGGAACGACACGGGATTGACGTATACGGGTGCCGGGACCGGGCGCGGCACGGGCAGGTGCTGCAGCACCGTGTGCAGATCGCCGAAGGTCCTGGCGTTGAGCGCCAGCCCTATTCGGTCGGAGAGTTCCTGGGCGTTGATGCGACCGTCCTGAAAGCACTTCTTCAGCGTCTCGATCGCGCGTTCCCGATCAGCGTCGCCCGCCAGGATTCGCGGGTCCGTCCAATGAGGTTGCATATGGTTCTCCAACGAACCCGAAGCGGTGAAACTCTCTCCCCCCGAGCGTATTCCTCGGTGCGCTCACCGGGTACGGATCGAGACCGGAAGCACAGGAAGTCGTCAGCCGCGCCCGTGCCGCTGTTCATACGCGCGCCGGTCGGCGGATTCGCGGCGGCGGCGATCGGAGTCCGCGAGCGCCGGATCGAGTCCGTGCCGGATGAGCCGGTTGCGCCGGTAGACGTACAGCAGGGCGACGGTGAAATAGATGAGCGGCAGGTACAGCAGCGCCATCATGGCCGGGCCCATCCAGGGCGGTCCGGGGACCAGCAGGAACAGGCACAGGAAGGGGATGACGGGTACCAGGACGCGGAACAGGTAGCGGCGGGTGGCGCCGGGTCCGGTCAGATCGCGCAGCACCCACGGCGCCATGGCGGGCGGAAGGGTGCGGCCGCAGATGTAGCCGAGGCACTGGCTCGGCGTCGGGGTGCGGCGTTCGGACATGTGCCCAGCATCCCCGGGCGGGCGCGGTGCGGACAAGTCGGGCGTTCCGGGGCGGGGCCGGCGGCTCTGACGACCCCGGGTGGTCAGGCGGAGGTGCGAGCGGCGTGGAATTCGGCGACCTGGGTCACCAGATTCTTGGTGGAGCTCTTCACCGCGAGCTTCACGAACGGCTCGATGGTCTTGCCGAGCAATTTGCCCGCGATGCCGCCGGGCACCCGGTAATCGACGATGGCGTCGATGGTGCAGGACTGATCGCCGTTGGCCTGGAACAGGAAGGTGGATTCGATCTCGAAACCCTTGATGGATTTCACGCCGATGGCGAATCCGGGTTCGTGGCGCACGATTTCGATGGTCGAATGCAGGGTGACCGGGCCCAGCGCGATGGTGCCGTCGAAGGTGGCCCCGACGCCCTCGACCTGGTCGGTCAGCGGGGTGAAGGCGCTGATCTCATTGATGAATCGGGGCAGATTCCGGTAGTCGTTGACATAGGAATAGGCGGACTCGGCCGAGGCGGCGCACTCCGCGACGATCTTCACTTCGGTCATGCAATCGACAGTAACGTGTTCTAATTCTGTCCGCAGATGATGAGGTGAGGGACACATTCACCCGAAATGGGCGGTGCTCACGCGGTCACCGCCAGCGTGGCCGCCACACCGAACACTACCGCCATCAGCAACACCTCGGAAATCGCACGGCACAGCGAGGATTCCGCGTCCATCCGATGATCGGCCGCCACCGGCACCCAGGTCCGCCGCCACCACCAGCCCAGCGCCAGCAACACGATCAGCAACACGGTCTTGGCCAGCAGGATCCGCCCGTACCCCGTGGTCGCCAGCTCCGCCACGCCGCCGAGCCGCACCAGGCCGTTCACCAGCCCGGTCAGCGCCACCGTCACAGCCAGCGGCAGCGCCCAGCGCGAATACAGCGGCAGCAGCTTCGCCCATTCCCCGCGCGTGCGCACGGTCAGCGCCAGCGCCAGCAACACCCCGAGCCACGCCGAGGCCGCGAGCGCGTGCACCGCGCCGAGCACCGAGCCGAACGCCTGCTGCGACATGTGCCCGGTGATCGGCCGCAGCGCCAGCGTCACCGCGGTGAATACCAGCACCAGATCCGCGGTCGCGCGATCCGGGCTGCGAAAACCGAAGGCGCTGTAGGCCGCGACGGCGCCGCAGCCCAGCAGAATGGCGATGCCGATCTGCCCGCCGCTCACCGTGGTCAGGTACTCGCCGAACCGGCCCGCGCCCAGCGCGGTGACCGGCACGCCCATCACCTCGGCGGACTCCATCGCCAGCATCGCGAACTCCATGGCCGCCCACACCGCGGCCGCGACCGCGAGCAGCCGCCACGGCGGCGACAGGCGATCGGAAAGCCGTGGCAGCGCGGCCGCTCCGAGCACGGTCGCCCCCGCGCAGTCCGCCAGCGCCCGCACGGGGGCCTCGGGCTGCACGGGATCGTTCGCGGCCAGCAGCCAGGCCGCACCCGCCCCGGCGAGGCCGAGCGGGACCATCAGCAGCAGCGCCCAGCGTGCGCGGCTGCCGCCGGGGGTTCTGTTCATCGCGGGCCCCCGGCGGTGCTCGATACGGGGTCGAACCGGTTCACGAACGCCGCTTGCTCCGGCCACCCAGCAGGGCGAAGGCCAGGCCGCCGCCGAACAGCACCACCGCGCCGACGATGAACACCCACAGCGGAACGCCGCCGTCGTCCCCGTTCGAGGAGCCTCCCGCGCCGGCCTTCGCGCCCGGCGTGCCGTTGCCCGCCTTGGTCAGGGTGAAGGTGCGCTTGTCCTTCACCGCGTGCCCGTCGGCGGAGGTGACGCGGTAGGCGATGGTGTACACGCCGGCCGGTCCCAGTTCGCCGACCTCGATGCTCACCGTGGCGCCCTCGACCTTGGGCTCACCCTTGGACCAGAGGTTGCCGTCCGGGCCGGTCACCGTCATGGACGGGTAGCTGGGCTGCAGTTCCTCGTTGAAGGTGACGCTGACCCGGGCGGGCGAGGTGTCGATCTGCGCGCCGTTCTCCGGGGTCGAGCCGATGGCGGCCGAATGGGCGTTCGCGGTGCCCGCGCCCAGCAGCGCGAATCCGGTCAGCAGCAGGCCGGTCAGGACGCCGGCGATGATCTTGCGGCTCATGCCTTGCGCCCCCGGATCACGCTGCCCAGACCCAGGGCGGCGCCGAGCGCGCCCAGGGCCAGGCCGATGCCGCCGAGCCAGCGGGCGGTGTCGTCGGTGGCTTTCGGCGCGGCGGGGCTGTCGGCGGCGTCGTGGCCGTCGCCGGAGCTCGCGGCCAGCTGCACGGCGGGAGCGGGATGCTCGGGCTCGCTGCCGTCCGAGTTCTCCTGCTGATCCCACTTCACGACCTTGCCGTCGCTGTAGGTCTGGGTGGCGGCGAAGCTCAGCGTCTCGGTCGCGGGCAGCGGGCCCAGCGAGATGACGAAGCGCTGGAACTGGCCGGGGCCGACGCCCGTGTTGCCGGGTTCGACGGCCCAGGTGACCGAGACCGCCTCGCCCTTGTCGTTGCGGTCGATCTGCTCCGACCAGCCCGCCAGCGGCTCGGTGCGGACGCTCTTCAGATTCGGTACGGCCACCGTGAGTTTCGTGGTGGACGCGGTGTCGGATTCGGTGGGCACCTTGAAGGTGGCGACCGTGTATCCGCCCTGTGCGGCGCCGGGCGCGTCGACGGTGACGTGGGCGGACGCCGGGCCCGCGGCGAGCAGGGTCAGGCCCGCGGCGGCGACCGTCACGGTGCCGAGCGCACGCGAAAGCGAGGTGTGCATGGGTGATAAGCCTTCTCTGACAAAGGGATTACGGGGTGTGGGAGAGATTCACGCCGTAATCGGTGGCGCGCGCGGCGCACCCGCGCCGAACCCGCGCGCCGGCCGGATCGCCGCGGCCGTGCGCGCCCAGCGCCCGCCCGTCGCCACCGGCGCCGGGTGCGGCCGGGACAGTGCGGCGCGGACCGCCCGGGCGACGAACCCGTACAGCCGCTCCGCGAGCAGCAGCAGTGCCGCGAACACAACGGTCGCGAGCGCGTGCGCACCCGCCATCGCGCCGTCGCCCACCAATTCCCTTGCGGGCGAAGCGTGCCCGTCGTGCACGAGCCCGCTCAACGCCACGTGACCCACCGGCTGGCCGAGCGCCATGAGCGCCACCAGCGCACCGGGGGAGCGCAGCGTCGCCGCCAGCGCCCCGATCGCCGCGGCGGCCGCGATCAGCAGGGTGAGCCCGGCCGATCCGGGTACGCCGCCGCCCGCGATACCGTGCGCGGCGACCGCCAGCACGGCCACCGTGCCGCCCGCGACGACACCGCGGGCGGGGTTCACCTGGTGGGCGCCCGCTACCTCGGTACTTCGTACGGCCGCCGCGTAGGTGACCGCCGGTGCGCCGGTGCGCCGGAACCGGCGGTCCACCCGCTGTTTTCGATCTCCGCGCGCGCCGATCCCGGCGTAGCCGTCACCGCCGGGGCGATGACCCCGGTGGTGGTGGCGTCGGCGGGGCGCGGGCACCGGCTCAGTTCACGCCGAGCCGGGCGAGCACGTCGGTCTCGATGCCCGAGAGCTCGTTGGAGATGGAGGCGTGCACCGCGCGGCGGCGCTGCACCGGCATCTGGTCCGAGGTGCGGATCGCGGCGGACAGACTCTCCAGCCGGTCGCGCACGTCGGCCACGAACTTCTTGCTGTCCTGCGGGTTCTTCCGCTCGATCTCGGCCACGGTCGACTCCACGTTGGCCACGCGCGCCTGCAGTCGCGCGCCCGGCCCGGAGAACTCACCGAGCTGGTTCACCCCGATCCCGAGCTGCGCGGCCCGGCGGGTGTCGAGCTGCCCGCGCACGAGCGTCGCGGCCCGGTAGGCGAGCGGCGCCAGGACCGGCACCAGGATGCGCGCCACACCCAGGTATTTGCGCACCTGCGCGGCGCTGAACAGCTCGCGGTCGGCCCGGGCGGCCACCTTGAGCGCGGCCTTCTCCTCGGCCTGCAGCTTGGCGATCTCGGCCTTGGCGACCTTGGCCTGCGTCCGCGCCTCGTTCCGGTTGCGCTTGCGCTCGTTGCGCGCACCGAGCTTGGCCTCCATCCCGGCCTTGTGCTTCAGCGCCTTGGCTTCGGCCCGCCGGCTGACCTTCTTCTTCCGCTTGGTGAACAACCCCATAGATGGCCTCCGTCATGCTGGTTCGCCATGGCAGCACAGGGCCGGGGGAAATGCCTGTCCGCCCATGAAACACAGTTTCCGCCCACCCTAGTGCGTCCCGCCGACCCCCCGCGAGCGCGTGCCACCTCGTGGCGGAAAACGGCCGCCCCCCACCCCGAACCGCCCCGCTCACACCACCTTCGGCCAGGGCGCCTGCGCGGGCTTCCGCCGCACTTCTCGGTCGGACTTCTCTCGCGGGGCAGGGTGGGACTGGTTCCTTCCTCGGGCGGGCGGTTTTCCTCCTCGCGACCCGGTCCGACTTCCTTCTCCTCAGGGGTTCGGGGACAGGGTCCCCGGACCTCTTTCTTTCGGGGGTCCGGGGGCTTGCTCCCAGGTTCTCCTCTTCGGGGGTTCGGGGGCCCGCCCCCGAACAGCGGCGGCGCGGCGGCACCCGCGAGGGTGGGTGTGTCGGGACATCAAGCCATACTGCTAGTCGTGTATTCGGGCATCGGTGACCATGGCGAGCGCGCCGCGTTCTTGGACGCGCGGGCGCTGATCGGCTGCCGGCACCGGCTGCTACTGGACTCCACCCATCCGCGGGTGCTGACCGGTGTCAGTGAGGATGCCGGCGTGCAGCAGCGGCGGGAGGCCGCGGCCGCGCACCGAATCCTGGTGCGGGACACCCTGGTCGCCGCCGACCCGGACCGCTGGCTCGTGATCGCGCCGGAGCAGACCGCCGCCCAGCGCGCGGCCGAGACCATGGCCGCCATGGAGGCCGGGATCGAACGGATCTGGGGCGGGCTGCTGCCGCAGGAGTTCGACACCGGCCGCCGCGGTGGCTGCGAGATCCTGCGCCGGGATCCGGACCGCGGCGGCTACGTCCCGATCATCGTGGTCAACCACAAGGTCACCGACCCGCGCCAGCCCGACCCGGCCGACTTCCACCCGCTCACCACCGAGCTGTACGCGTGGAATCCCAAGCCGGACAAGCACGTCCGCAATCGCCCGCAGCCGCGCGATCAGCAGCGCCTGGCGCACCTGTACCGCATGCTGCAGCGCCACGGCTACGCCAGCCCCGCCCTGGTCGGCGGCGCCATCGGCTACCACTTCGATCGCGTCCTGCTGCACGATCTGGGCCCGATCCTGGACGAGTACGACCGGCGCTACGCCGACCGCATCGCGGTGGTGCGCGGCGAGCTCCCCACGATCCCGTCCAAGGTTCCCGAATGCCGCCAGTGCCCGTGGTGGTCCCGCGCCCCCGAAGAGGGCGGGCAGAGCTGCGAGCAGTGGCTGGTGGCCCAGCGCGATATCAGCCTGGTGGCGCCCGGATCTCGCGCCGAGGTGCTGCGCAGGCACGGCGTGGAGACCATCGACGACCTCGCCGCCTGGGAGGGCGACGACCCGGACGACTGGCAGTACGAGCCCTTCACCGAGACCATCGTCACCGCCCGCGCCTGGGCGACCGGCGCGCCCCTGGTCCGCCGGGTGGACCGGGTCCAGGTCACCCGCGCCGACGTCGAGGTGGACGTCGACCTCGAGTCGTACCAGGAGCACGGCGCCTACCTGTGGGGCACGCTGCTGGACGGCGTCTACCGCGGCTTCGTCACCTGGGATCCGCTGCCGACCCGCGACGAGGGCCGTTCCTTCGCCGAGTTCTGGACCTGGCTGATGGAGATCCGCGCGCAGGCCGCCGCCGACGGCAAAACCTTTGCCGCCTACTGCTATTCGCGCACCGCCGAGGACAAGTGGCTCTACGAGTCCGCCCGTCGCTTCGCGGGCATGCCCGGCATACCCACCGAGCGGGAGATCCAGCGCTTCGTCGACAGCCCGCAGTGGGTCGACATGTTCCAGGCCGTCTCCGAGCAGTTCATCTGCCCGAACGGCAAGGGCCTGAAGAAGATCGCCCCCGTGGCCGGGTTCTCCTGGCGCGATCCGGAGGCGGGCGGCGAGGCGTCCATGAGCTGGTACCGCCTGGCCGTCGCCTACGAGGGCGGCGAACCGGATCTGTCCCAGCGCACCCGCATCCTGGAGTACAACGAGGACGACGTGCTCGCCACCCAGGTGCTGCGCGACTGGATGACCGATCGGGCCGATGCCGAGGTTCCGGCCATCTCCGATTTCGGCCGTCGTAGTATCGCGGAGTGACCGAACACGTCGAACACCTGGAGTTTCAGGCCGAGACCCACCAGCTCCTGGAGCTGATGATCCACTCGGTGTATTCGAACAAGGACACGTTCCTGCGGGAACTGATCTCGAATGCCTCGGACGCGCTGGACAAGCTGCGCATGGAGACGTTCCACGACAAGGACCTGTCGGCGGACATCTCCGACCTGCATATCGAGCTCTCGGTGGACCGCGACGAGCGTGTGCTCACCGTCCGCGACAACGGCATCGGCATGAGTCGCGCCGAGGTGGTGGATCTCATCGGCACCCTCGCCAAGTCCGGCACCGCCGCGATGCGCAAGCAGTTGCTGGAGAGCAAGACCGACACCGCCGCCGCCGAAGAACTCATCGGCCAGTTCGGCATCGGCTTCTATTCGACCTTCATGGTGGCCGACAAGGTCGCGCTCACCACCCGCAAGGCCGGCGAAACCACCGGCACCCGTTGGGAATCGGCTGCGGGCAGCTCCACCTACACGATCGAGGAGCTCGGCGACGCCCCGCAGGGCACCACCGTCACCCTGCACCTCAAGCCCTCCGACGACGAGGACCACCTCTTCGATTACACGCAGGAGTGGAAGCTCCGCGAAATCGTCAAGAAGTACTCCGATTTCATCGCCTGGCCGGTCCGCATGGATGTGGAGCGGACCATCATGGACGGCGAGGGCGAAGACGCCGTCGAGAAGACCATCACCGAGACGCAGACCCTGAACTCCCAGAAGGCCCTGTGGACCCGCTCCAGGAGCGAGGTCTCCGAGGAGGAGTACCGGGAGTTCTACAAGCACGTCGCGCACGCCTGGGACGATCCGCTGGAGATCATTCCGATGAAGGCGGAGGGCACGTTCGAGTACCAGGCCCTGCTGTTCCTGCCCTCGCACGCCCCGTTCGACCTGTTCCAGCGCGAGCACAAGCGCGGCGTGCAGCTGTACGTGCGCCGCGTGTTCATCATGGACAACTGCGAAGAGCTGATGCCGGAGTACCTGCGCTTCGTCAAGGGCGTGGTGGACGCGCAGGACCTCTCGCTCAACGTCTCGCGCGAAATCCTGCAGCAGGACAGGCAGATTCGGGCGATTCGCAAGCGCCTGGTGAAGAAGGTCCTGTCCACGGTGCAGTCGCTGCAGTCCGCCGAGGACCAGGAGAAGTACCTGACCTTCTGGCGCGAGTTCGGCCGGGTTCTCAAGGAGGGCCTGCTGTCGGACACCGACAACCGCGAAACCATCCTGAAGGTCTCGTCTTTCGCGTCCACGCACAGCGCGGAGGAGCTCACCACCCTCACGCAGTACGTCGAGCGGATGCCCGAGTCCCAGACCGCCATCTACTACATGACCGGCGAAACGCGCGAGCAGGTCGAGAACTCCCCGCACATGGAGGCGTTCAAGGCCAAGGGCCTCGAGGTGCTCGTGCTGACCGATCCGGTCGACGAGATGTGGGCGACCCAGACCCCGGAGTTCGCCGGTCAGCCGTTCGTGTCCATCGCCAAGGGCGAGGTGGACCTGGAGACCGAGGACGAGAAGAAGGAGTCCGAGGCGCTGCGCGAGCAGCAGGAGAAGGATTTCGGCGACCTGCTCGGCTGGTTGGGGGAAACCCTGGACTCCAGCGTGAAGCAAGTCCGCTTGACCGCTCGCCTGACCACCTCGCCCGCCTGCATCGTCGGCGACGTCTTCGACTTCACCCCGATGCTCGAGCGCATGTACCGCGCCTCGGGTCAGGAACTGCCCGAGACCAAGCGCATTCTCGAGCTGAACCCGTCGCATCCGCTGGTCACGGGCCTGCGTGACGCGTACGCCAAGGTCAAGGACGACGCGGACAAGCCCGCCGAACTGGCCGAGACCGCGGAGCTGCTGTACGGCACCGCGGTGCTGGCCGAGGGTGGCGAGCTCAAGGATCCGGCGCAGTTCGCCCGGGTGCTCGCCGATCGCCTGGCCCGCACCCTCTGACCCCGCGGAACGCGCGGCCGGACCGCTCCGACCTGCGTGTTCGCTGAAAAACCCCGTGCTCCCCGCTGTTCCGGCAGCGGGGAGCACGGTCGTTTCCGGCGGAAAACGGTCATTGCCGCACGGCCCGAAATGTGACCCTCGCAATGTTTTTCCGATTCCGGGAACCCGCGCCCCCGGCGTACGTTGTACGTCTTGGTCGTAAGTTTTTCGTGTTCGTGTCTCACATGCTCGCGCTGAACATCGTGCGGGCGCTTCTCTTGCCAGGCAAGCTGCAAGTCGCCTTCTGATTTCGACCCGGTCACCGTGACCGCGGCGGCCGATGCAACATCCAGCAGGAGAAAGTTATGGTTCAGGGCACCGTCAAGTGGTTCAACGCGGAGAAGGGCTACGGCTTCATCGCCCGCGAGGACGGCCCCGATGTGTTCGTTCACTACTCCGAGATCGAAGGCAACGGCTACCGCCAGCTCGAAGAGGGCCAGGCCGTGAGCTTCGAGATCACCGAAGGCAAGAAGGGCCCGCAGGCCGCGGCCGTTCGCGCACACTGAGATTTCCGGTCAGGCGCTGAAGCCTCCGCGTCGGCCGATTTCGTGAAATAACAAGGCCCGCACCGAAATACGGTGCGGGCCTTGTTCGTTTCGAGCCGAAAGCTCTGTCCTTCAGGGGGTTCGGGGGCGAAGCCCCTGAGACCTAGCGTCAGCGCCCTCTTTTCCCCTGTGGGGTCTGGGGCGGAGCCCCTGGAACCTCGCGTTAGCGGGGTGCCATGCGCAGCGCGCCATCCATGCGGATGGTCTCGCCGTTCAGGTAATCGTGCTCGGTGATGTACTGCGCCAGCTGCGCGTACTCGTCCGGCCGGCCCAGGCGCGACGGGAACGGAACGCCCGCCTCGAGGCCCTTGCGGTACTCCTCGGTCACGCCGGCGAGCATCGGGGTGTCGATGATGCCGGGGGCGATGGTGTTGACGCGGATGCCGAACTGCGCCAGGTCGCGCGCGGCCGGGATGGTCATGCCGGCGACGCCGCCCTTGGAGGCGGAGTAGGCGATCTGCCCGATCTGGCCCTCGAACGCCGCGACCGAGGCGGTGTTGATGACCACGCCGCGCGAGCCGTACTCGTCGACCGGCTCGGTCTTGGAGATCGCGTCCGCGGCCAGGCGCATGACGTTGAAGGTGCCCAGCAGGTTCACAGTGATGACCGTGCGGAACAGTTCCAGATCGTGCGGGCCGTTCTTGGACAGGATGCGTCCCGCCCAGCCCACGCCGGCGCAGTTGACCACGATGCGCAGCGGCACACCGGATTCCACGACCTGTGCGACCGCGGCGGCGACCTCGTCACCGGAGGTGACGTCGGTCGGGATCAGGGTGATCCCGGCCGGGACGCTGTCGCCCGCGCGCTCGATCGACTGGGCCAGGTCCAGGCCGAACACGGTGGCGCCGGCGTCGGCGAGGCGCTTGGCGGTGGCCGCGCCCAGGCCGGAAGCGCCTCCGGTGACAATGGCGGCAGATCCCGAAATCTCCACGGGGTGGTCCTCTCGAACGTGGACGGCCCTCTCACTGGCCTTCCGTCAATAGGCACCATAGTGGGGCGGTGTGGCCGCCTCGAGGGGGGCCGGGTATGTACGGGTTCGCGCCGTCCCTCCAGTTTGCGAACACGACTGTTCGCCGAGTGCTATCGTCACCTCATGAACGTCGGCCCAGCCCCACGTCAGCATCGTGGTTTCCGCCGCCGGGCCCCGCGCGTGGCAGGTCAGCGCATCCTGATCACCGGGGGAGCCCGCGGCATCGGCGCGGCCCTGGCCCGCCAGCTGCACGCCCACGGCGCCCGGGTGGCCCTGCTCGGCATCGAGGAGGCGCTGCTGGCCGAGGTCGCCGCCGAGTGCGGCGACGCCCCCTGGCGCTACTGCGACGTCGGCGATCCCGCACAGGTCGAGCGCGCGATCAACTCCCTCACCGCCGAACTCGGCGGCCTCGACGCGGTGGTCGCCAACGCCGGCATCGCCCGCCAGATGGCCCTGCTCGGCGGCGATCCCGAGGTGCTCGAACAGACCCTCACCGTCAACGTGCTCGGCCTCTACTACACCCTGCGCGCCGCGGGCCCGCATCTCGCGCACCGCGACGGCTACGTCCTGATCGTCACCTCGCTCGCCGCCGCGGTCCACCTACCCCTCGCCGGGGCGTACAGCGCCTCCAAGGCCGCGGTCGAGGCGCTGGGCAACACCCTGCGCATCGAACTGCGGCACACCGGCGCGAAGGTCGGCCTCGCCTACTTCGCCGAACTCGACACCGACATGACCAGTCGCGGCTTCGGAACCCATGCCGCGCACAGCATTCTGGGCCGCTCCACCGTCTCGGGCATCGCACCGCTCGGCCCGGCCATCGACGCGGTGGAACGCGCGCTGGCCCGGCGCACCCGCCGCGTGGTCTCACCCTCCTGGGTGCGCGTGGTGCTCGAGTTCCGCGGCATCGGCCAGCGGGTGATCGACTACGCTCTGCGCCACGGCGTCGCGTCCGGTCTCGACATAGCTCGCACCGAACAGGTCGGTTTCACCACCGAACAGCCCGCCCGACCGAGCAGAATGGGGAAGTTCGCCTGACCCGTCCCGGCCCAACGGAGTTCACCGCATGCCCGAATCGGCTGTCACCGCCCGCCAGCTGCCCCGCGGCCGCCACGGTCTGCCCCGGGAGATCGTGGTCGCCGCCCAGCGCGACCGGATCCTGCTGGCCATGGCCGAGGCGATGGCGGAGAACGGCTACGTCGGCACCCCGGTCGCCGCGGTCATCAAACGCGCGGGCGTGTCCCGCGAAACCTTCTACGAGCAGTTCCGTTCCAAGGAGGACTGTTTCGAGGCCGCCTACGAGCGCGCGGTGGAACTCATGCTCACCGGCATGCTCGCCGTCACCGGCCTCGAGATCGAGGGCGAGACCGAGACCGCCCGCATGGAACGCGTCCTCGGCGCCTACCTCGACGCCCTCTCCGCCGAACCCGCGTACGCCCGCCTGTTCCTGGTCGAGGTCTACGCCGTCGGTCCCGAGGCCATCGCCCGCCGCACCCAGCTCCAGGAGACCTTCGTCGCGATCGTCGCCGACATACTCGACGCCGACACCGAGCAGCAGCATTTCGCCTGCCAGACCCTGGTGGCCGCGCTGAGCGCGATGGTCACCAACCGCATCGCCGTCGGCGATCTGGAGGGCCTGCGCAATCTCCGTGAGCCCCTGATGGATCTGGTCCGCCGCAGCGGCGGGCTGTTCGGCACGATCCCGCTTACGGACGGAACATCCCCGGCGGAGTGAGCGCCCCCTGACGGGGCGAGCGCGCTCGCTCAGGCGTCCGAGAGCACCGTCTTGGTGCGGCCCGGCAGGTTCGTGGCCACCCAGCTGACGCCGAGATCGGCGCACAGCCGCACGTCCTCCGGTTCGTCGACGGTCCACACGTAGGTGGCGCGGCCCGCCGCGGCGGCCTTGTCCACCAGATCGGGATGTTCGCGCAGGGTCCGCACCGACGGCCCGATCGCGGTCGCGCCCACCGTGGTCGCGGCGCCGCCGGAGAGGTAGAGCGACGACTCGCCCAGCAGCACCGTCGGCAGCAGCGGCGCGGCCCGGCGGATGCGCCAGACCGCGGTCGCGGCGAAGGAGATCACCACCGCGCGGGAGTGATCGGCCGAGGCCGGCGCGGCGATGCCGTAGCGCTGCAACTCGTTCAGCAGCGTCGTCTCCACCTGCGCGCCGAAGCGCACCGGATGCTTGGTCTCGATGAAGAGCTTGGTCGGCCGGCTCTTCCAGTCCAGCACCAGCTCGATCAGCTGGGCCAGGGTCAGCACCGGGGACGGCTCCTCGGCGGTACCGAAATTCAGGGCCTCGAGCTCCTCGAGGGTCATCTCCGACACCGCGCCGACACCGTCGGAGGTGCGATCCACGGTCCGGTCGTGCACGCAGACCAGCTGACCGTCCTTGGTCAGCCGCACATCGCATTCGACGCCGTCGGCGCCCTCCTGCAGGGCGAGTTCGTATGCGGCGAGGGTGTGTTCGGGTCGCGCCGCCGACGCCCCCCGGTGCGCGACCACGAACGGCGCGCGACTGGCCCGGCTCACTTCGCCAATACCTCCTCATGCTCGGCGTCCGGCGCCCCCGTGGACTCCGGGCCGGTCGCCTCGTCCGCGGCGACTGCCCCATCATTGCCGACGGCGGTCGCGGGCGCCCGCCCGGCGGAACCCGGCACGCCCGGCTGCACCGGTTCGATGACCGGCGTGGCGGGTGTGGTCGCGATCAGCCAGCGGTGCGTGGTGAGCTCGCGCCCGCGCAGATCCCGCCCCGCGAAACCGCGCACCAGCCACAGCGTCAGCACGGCCATCCCGGCCGCGCACACGTTCGTCCACATGGTGATCAGGACCCCGTCGGCGCGCACCTGCAGCGAATCGGCGAAGCGGTACAGGATCGCGATCACCACCAGCAGGCCGTTGAGAACCCAAGCGCCCCACCAGATTCGCACGGTGCGCAGCAGGCGCGGCGTGTCGTCCCCGGTGGCGCCGAGCCGGACCATCTCGGTCAGGAAGACGCCCGGCCACACCAGATTCGCCCCGGGCACCAGGCAACCCGCGAGCAGTTCCGGCAGCGAGCGCGAATCCTCGCGTCCCGCAGCGGCATACAGTTTCGTCCGAGTGCGCCACAGCCAGCCGACGACCGCCACGGCCGTGACGAGCGCCACCACCATCGCCGCCACCGCCGCGACGATCACTGCGGCGTCGGATGTCCACAGCAGCCACGGCTCGATGAGCCGGCGGCGATTGCGCAGCAGAATCGCGTACCGGCCCAGTTCGGCCAGCGCGGCGACGCCGAAGACCACCGCGGTGGCGATCAGCAGGCGGGGCAGGCGCGCGACCAGCCGGTCGATCCGGTGCACCGGTTCCGCCGCGGCCTGCGGCGGCCGATCCTGCAGACCCCAGCGCGGAACCTGGGTGTAGCGCGGGGTTTCGAGACTCGCCGCGGTGCGGCGCGGTGCGCCGGTGGGCGGGGTCCGGCGGCCCGGCGGGCGGGCGACCCAGCGGTAGTTGCGCCGTTCGGGCGGGGCGTCGACCGGGGCGGGTGAGAGCAGCACACCGTGGCAGCGCGGGCACCAGTGCAGCGGTTTGCCCTGCACGGCCCAGCGCGCGCCACAGCGGGCGCACGGCTGCACGACCGCGGATCGCGGTTGGCCCACATTTCCCCCTGTCATCGCTCCATCATTCTGCGCCTAGTAGACCTTCGCCTCGTCACCGTCTCCGGTGAGCGGTCGTCCCGTCTGCTGCCAGGCAACCATGCCGCCGGTGACATTCGTGGCATCGAAACCGACATGCGTCAGATACTGCACAACCTGGATCGAGCGACCGCCCTGCCGGCAGATCACGTAGATCTCGGAGTCGTAGTCCAGTTCGTCCAGCCGGGCGGGCACGTCGACCATGGGGATGTGGATGGCGCCGGGTGCGTGGCCCAGACTCCATTCGTCGTCCTCGCGCACGTCCAGCAGCAGGGCCGGGGGCGGGGCGGCGTCGGCCCACGGCTCGGCGGCGTCGAATTCCGCTGGCACGGCATCGATCGGTACCGAGGGGACGTGGGAACTGGTCACGGTTTCGATCCTGCCACGGGTGCCGGGGAGCCGGGGAGTTCTCTCCCCTCGAACCGGCCTGCCGCATTCACATTCCGTGTGCACGGAACTCGCCGAACGCCACGAAACCGCCGGTCGGTTCCCATCGGTGGAAGCCCGTCGCCCACCCCGTTGCGGTGGGTCTGTGCATATCCCGCCTGTAGTTATCCACATAATCCACAGGCTGATCCACAGCCGGGCTGTGGATAACAGCGGTTACCCACAGGATGCGGGCCGGTCGGTCCCCGAAAAAACCGACAACACTACCAATAATCGGAAATCCTCTGACGGCCAACGCAAGATCGGTAGCCTGACGCTATGACTGTGAGCAGGGGGCTACTCGACGGCGTGGACATTTCCGGACTCAACACCGCTCTCTCCGAGGCGACCTGCCTCGGAGTGGAGGTCGACACGGCGGCGGCCGAGCTACGCCTGGAGCTCGACGTGCTGACCCTGCCCGCCGACGGCCCGCCGCCGGCGGGCTGCGACGTCTTCCTGACCCTGTCCGGGGTCACCCGGGTCGCGGCCTCCCTGCGCAGGCAGCGCTGGGACGACCTGGACCCGGTGGTGCTCCCGCTCGCGCTGGACGGACTGCACGACGCGGTCAGCAGCTTCGGCGGCGGCTCGCTGCACGGCTGGGAATTCTTCGACCTCGACGACGCCGCCTGGACACAGTGGCGCAAACTGCTCAGCTTCGACACCGTCCTGTCCGACCGGCCCGCCGCGCACATGCTCGAGTTCTCCCAGGAGGAGGGCATCGACCCCCGCGAACTCGACATGCGGGTGTGGTTCGACGGCATCGCCGTGCAGGACAAGGCGGGCCGGGAGATTCCGCTGGACGAGTTCGTCGCCGGCGGAGTGCGCTGGTGGCAGGCCCACGCCGCGGGCGACCCCCGCACCATGCGGCCGAATATCGTTCCGCCGCTGTAACTTCCGACCTCGCACCTCGAACGGGCCGCACCGGATCAGGCACCGGGCGGCCCTTGTCTGCGTTCTCTCCCCTCGCTCCCGCCCGAGTTGGGATCAGCCTGTGTCCATAGGTTGGGAAAACCGGGTAACCGCTGGAATGTGGGGGCACGCGGCCCGGTTGCACGGGAGCGGGTGTACGAATGATGGTTGGGTGCGCCGCGGCATGGGCCGAGGGCACACAGCTCCGACACTGAGCATTGAGGAAGGGACATCGTGGCCGAGTACACGCTGCCAGAACTGGATTACGACTACAGCGCCCTGGAGCCGTTCATCTCCGGGCAGATCAACGAGATCCACCACACCAAGCACCACGCGGCCTACGTCGCGGGCGCCAACGCCGCCGTCGAGAAGCTGGAAGCCGCCCGTGAGTCCGGTGACCACGCGGCCATCTTCCTGAACGAGAAGAACCTGGCCTTCCACCTGGGCGGCCACGTCAACCACTCCATCTGGTGGAAGAGCCTGTCCAAGGACGGCGGCGACAAGCCGGTCGGCGACCTGGGCGCTGCGATCGACGACCAGTTCGGCTCGTTCGACAAGTTCGTCGCGCAGTTCTCCGCCGCCGCCAATGGCCTGCAGGGCTCGGGCTGGGCCTGGCTGGGCTACGACACCCTGGCCGGCAAGCTGCTGACCTTCCAGCTGACCGACCAGCAGGGCAACGTGCCGCTCGGCATCATCCCGCTGCTCGGCCTGGACATGTGGGAGCACGCCTTCTACCTGCAGTACAAGAACGTCAAGGCCGACTACGTCAAGGCGTTCTGGAACGTCGTGAACTGGGAAGAGGTGCAGGACCGCTTCGGTCGCGCCGTCAACCAGGGCAAGGGCCTGATCTTCGGCTGAGCAGCCCGTCGCAACGCGTAGCGGGAGCGAATTCCGCGACGCGCCCGGCGCAGCGACCCGCGAACCGACCCCGGTTCGCGGGTCTTCTGCTTTTTCCGGTCCCTGACCGGCGCGATGTTCGCCGACCTGCCCGTCTGCTAGCACTCTTTGGTACTTGTGTGCCAGTCCGATTTCGGGGCATTCTCTGAATCCACAACCAGGACGGGCAGGGCCGCCCCCGCATTTCCGCACTTCGGGAGGGCGTGATGAGCGAACAGATCGGCGTGTTGCCGTTTCAGTCGCGTGGGTCGCTACGCGGATTCGTGATTTCGGGCCGATGGCCGGATTCGACCAAGGAATGGGCCCAGGTGCTGGTCCTGGCGGTGCGGGTGGCCAGCCTGCCCGGACTGCTGCCGACCACCACCGTGTTCGGGGCCCGCGAGGAACTTCCCGAGGATCCGGACCCGGGCATGGTCGGGCTGGTCATCGCCGAGGGCACCGTGCTCGGGCAAGAAGCGCTGCTGCCGGGGCGGTTTGCCCAGCATGTGCCGCCCGCGCTGATCATGCTGCACCCACCGCGCGAAACCCGCCCGTCGCTGCCCGAATGCACCGGCGCCGCCTCGGGCTGCCTGCTGCTTCCGGGCCTGCCGCATCTGGGATTGGAACATCGCGCGGCGTGGGTGGAAACCGACACCGACGGCACGGTCACCTCCATGGTGAGCCGGGTCGGGGTCGACCCGATCAGTGATCCCGACACCGCGGTTCTGGCCATGCTGCTGGCCGCGTGAGGGTACCCGAAACCACTCGGCAGTGTTCCCAAACTTATTGCGCGCATTGCGATTTCAGCGATAGATGTTTGCCTCCATCGGGTCTGTCGGGGTAAAGTCTCCGACAGCGAAGGGGAGTAGCCCCCAATCGCGTAGTCGACATACTGATCCCCCGCGGGTCCGGCTGCGTGAACCGTCAGCGCCTCGAACGGCGACCGGTGGGCGAGACCTTCGGCCGACGAGAACCAAACCGAAACACGGTGCGGCGTCGGCTGAAGCGCCCCCGCATCTTCAGCCGACAGGCCGGAAACCCTGGGAGCTGATGTGATCACCACGATTTTGCTGACATTCGGCGTGCTGTTCCTCGCCGAACTCGGCGACAAATCACAGCTGATGGCCCTGACCTTTGCCCTGCGCTACCGCTGGTGGGTGGTGCTGAGCGCGATCACCGTGGCCAGCGTGCTGGTGAACCTGATCGCTGTCGGCGTCGGCCACTTCCTCGGCGCGGCCCTGCCGACCGACCTCATCTCCCTGTTCGCGGCGGCGATTCTGATAGCCGTCGGCCTGTGGACGCTGCGCGAGACCCTGCCCGGCGCGGACGACGGCGACGAGACGCCCGACACCCCGCACTCGTCCTCCCGCTCGGCCTTCTTCGTGGTCCTGTCCGCGTTCCTACTGGCCGAGCTGGGCGACCGCACGATGTTCGCGACCGTGGCCCTGGCCACCAACAACGGCTGGGTCGCGGTCTGGATCGGCTCGGTCCTGGGCATGGTGGCCGCGGGCGGCCTGGCCATCCTCGTCGGCGTCACCGTGGGCAAGCACGTCCCCGAACGCACGATCGCCGTCTGCTCGGGCCTGCTGTTCCTCTACTTCGGCGCGACCACCCTGCTCGGGACCCTCGCCCCTGATCTGGCGACACCCGCGATGCTCGCCACCGGCACCCTGCTCCCGCTGGCCGCGGGCGCGGTCCTGCTCCTGCTCCGTCGCCGCGCAGCCGCCCGCACCGCGATCGACGAAGAGCCGACCGTCCGCACCTGACCTGCCCGACCCGGTCCGGCGGCAGACCGCGTGCACGCCCGGAATGCCCGGTGGGTCGCGAGCCGGGTTCCGCCGGTCCGCCGCCGGCCGTCCCGCGAACCACGGGCAAGCTCGTTCCGCGCGGCAAACAGGCAGGTCAAAGCAAGGAAACAAACGTCGCCCTGCTACTGTTCCGCGTCATGGGTAAGAGCAAGCGCAACAGTCCCAAGCCGGACAGCAACCGGGCGCAGAAGCTGGCCGCGCGCCGGGCCGAGCAGGAGCAGGCTTCGCAGGTCGTCACGCGGCCGTTCGCGGGGCTGGCCGCGGAGTGCGACCTGGTCGCGCTACGGGAATTCGTGCCGTCGGCTACCGCCACGCTGAAGCTGTCGCCGGGCGTCGCGGCCGAGCGCGAGGTCACCCTCGCGACCGTGCTGCCGGGTGCGGTTGCCGCACTGGTGCGGGCGGGCGACGAGCCGATCGGTTTCGTCGGCACGCAGGTGCAGTTCCAGTCGGACAACCCGGCGAGCGATCTGGCCACCGCGATCCTGTGGACCCAGTCCGCGGAGCCGGGCGAGTCGCTGGCCGCCGCGAGCGTGGACGGCGCGCCGACACTGGCCGACGTTCTGGATCCCGGTGCCGCACTGGACCTCACGGTGCACCAGGACTTCAACTGGTGGGTGCCCGAGGGCGTCACCCCGGACCAGCAGGTGGCCGCGACCATCGAGCAGGCCAATCAGGCCATCATGCCGTCGGCGCGCCTGAACCTGGGCGCGGACGCGATCGGCGCGGCCTGGTGGGTCGACGCGGGCGAGAAGGCGCATCTGCGCTGGGTGCGGCCCGAGGACGAGGATCAGCTCATGCTGGCGCTGGCGCGGCTGCACGCGGCCGGCGAACTGCATCTGGGCGAGGATTCCCGCTTCGCGGGCTCGTTCCGCACGCACGGCCTGCTGGTGCCGGTGTTCGACCTGGATCCCGAGAAGCACGCCACCGAGTGGGAAGCCGGCGCCCGCGCGTTCGGCGCCCGCCTGTCCGCGGCGCTCGCCAACACCGAACCCCTCACCTCGGATGAGCGCCGCTCCCGCGACGGCCTGCGCTCGCGCCAGGTGACGCTGCGCTGATCAGCCCCGCGTCCGCGCCCCCATCCGGGCGCTGAGCGGGCGATCTCCGGGCCGTTTGCCGGTCGGTTGCGACCACCGGTGAACGGCCCGAAATTTTTACCGGAAGAATTTTTGAAAAAACACTATTTCGGTCGCTGAACTCGAGTTACGTTCTCTTCGCCCCCGAACACCGGGGAGCCACCCCGGAAACTCGGGGCAAACCTGATGAGGAGAACACCATGGACGCAATTCTCGGTCTGCTCAAGGGCCTTTTCAGCAGCCTGTCTGCGAAGTAGGAATGCTGCTGTAGTGCAACAGAAAAGGCCCGGTCCAGCGCAAGGGACCGGGCCTTTCCTATTCGAGAACTAAATGGAGCCGCCCGCGGCCGACGGCGCACCGGAGGCATCCGGCGGCGAGCTCAGTTCGCGCGCGACGAAATTCTCGAGGTCGAACATATTGGCGCTGGCCCGGTCGGCGACCGTGAGCAGCGTATTCATATGCGCGACTTCCTCGACCTGCTCCTTGAGGAACCACTGCATGAACTGTTCGCCCAGGTAATCGCCTTCTTCCCGGGCGGTGCTGGCGAGCTGGATGATCTGGTCGGTGACCGTCTTCTCCTGCGCCAGCGCCAGCGCGATCGGCTCGCGCGCGTTCTCGAACTGCGACTTGGCGGCGTCGACGCTGGCGAAGTCGACGGTCATGTCGCGATCGAGCAGGTAGCGCACGATCATCATCGCGTGATTGCGCTCTTCGATGGCCTGCTTGTAGAAGTGCTTGGCCAGCACGGGCAGATCCGCATTGTCGAACCACACCGCGATCGCGATGTACTGGTGTTCGGCATTGAATTCGTTGCGGATCTGGTCGTGCAGCAAACCGTGGAACTTGCTGCGCTTGGTTTGGATTTGGCTCGACATGGCGACGACATTAGCCCTGGTCAGAGCGCGTGTCATCCAAGTGCAGCCTTATTGAGCACAGCCTAAATGAGGCAAGTATTGCCTAATTTCGCTAATTGCCGACGGTCGTGATGAGGTCCGCCGGAATGGGCTCGTCCTGGGCGATGGCTTCGAAGAACCTGCTGGCCCGGGCCTTATCCCAGAGCAGCACGTTGCCCACGTCGGTGTCGTCGAACCCACTGATCGGCACCGTCGTCGCGACCGGCTCGCCCGCCAGCGCGCGGCCCAAAGACGCCAAATTCCATACGTGATCGCTCGTGTCGACCTTCAATGCCTTCGTCAAGCCCTGTATCAGCGGCCACGACCGGAACGGGTTGATCAGCGTGCCCGGGCTGGCCGCCTTCTTCAGCAGCGCGCTGAGGAACTTGCGCTGATTCAGCATGCGATCCAGGTCCGCGCGCGGCGTGGCGCGGGTGCGCACGAAGCCCAGCGCCTCGGCGCCGTTCAGCGTCTGACAGCCGGCGGGCAGGCTCAGCCCCGCCAGCGGATCCTCGATGGCGTCGTCCAGGCACATCTCGATCCCGCCGACGGCGTCCACGATGTCGGCGAAGCCGCCGAAACCGATCTGCGCGTAGTGGTCGATGCGGATCCCGGTCGCCCCCTCCACCGTCTCGACCAGCAGCGTCGGCCCGCCGAAGGAGAACGCGGAGTTGAGCTTGTCCTTGCCGTAGCCCGGAATGGTGACGTACGAGTCGCGCGGCAGGCTGACCAGCGTCGGCTCACCGGATTCCGGCACGTGCACCAGGATGATCGTGTCGGTCCGCTCGGAGCCGACCTCACCGCCGGTCGCGAGTTCGGATTCCTGTTCCGTCGTCAGACCGGAACGACTGTCCGAACCCACCAGCAGCCAGTTCGTCCCGGGCGTGTTGGTGGGTCGCCCGGTGTAGTTGGTGAGCGCGTCGATGCGGGCCAAGTGGTTCTCGACGTAGAACCCGACGCCGATCGGCAGCAGCAGGATCACCAGCAGCAACGCCAGAATCCAACGGCCCCAGTGTCGTTTGCGCCGGGGCGGGGGCGCGCTCGCGCCGCCGCCGCGCCGCCGGGTCGGGCGCGCGGGCGGCGGGGGAGTGCCCCGATCGTCGTCCCGGTACGGCTCGGGGCGCTGGGTCGGCGCGTGCGAACTCGCGCGCGCGGGTCGCCGCTGCGCGGGGGCCGCTTCCTCGGCCTGCTCGTAGCGCCGGGTCTGCTGGGGCTGTGCCGCGCGCGGATCCCGTTGTCCGGAACCGGCGTTGCGCTGCCCCGGAGCGGCGACGCGATCGGCCGGGCCCGCGCCGCGCGGGCCGGCCGCGCCACCGCGCTGACCCGGGCCGCCCGGCGCCTGCCCGGGATTGCGCGGCGCGTTCGGGTTCCGCTGCGGTGGAACCGGATTGCGCGGCGGCTGATTCCGGGGCGGCGGCTGCTGCGGGCGCCCGTACGGCGGCTGCTGCCGTGGGTCGTGCTGCCCGCCCCACCCCTGTTTCGGGGTCGGCTCGCCGCGCTGCATGCGCCTGTCGCGATCAGCGGGTGGGTGCGCGCTCGGGGGTTGCCCGTGGGATGCTCCGGGGCGCTGCGGGCGAGCCGGGGGCTGCGCCGGGCGTCCCGGCGGCGGCTCCCGGCGCATCCGTGCAAACTGCTGGGGGTCGTCGCCGTTCATTACCCACGACTCTACGTATCGAACCGCCCGAACGGTTCATCTCGGGTGCATCTCTTGTGCACATCATGGCAGCCAGGAGACGTGATCGCGCAGTAACGCGTACCCGATATAGGCCACCGTATCGATGAGCGCGTGGGCCAGCAGCAACGGCCAGAGTCGGTTCGTCCGTTGCCAATACCGGCCGAAGATCAGACCCATGACGACGTTGCCGATGCCGCCGCCGATCCCCTGATACAGGTGATAGCTGCCGCGCAGGAGAGCCGACGCGATCAGTGACCGATTCTCGCTCCAGCCGAGTGCCCGCAGCCGGGTGATCAGAAACGCGACGACCAGAATCTCCTCGGCGGCCGAGTTGGCCCAGGCGTTCAGCACCAGCATGGGCACTCGCCACCAGTACTGCAGCGAGCCCGGCACGATGGTGACGCTCACCCCGAGCGCGTGCGCGGTCAAATACAGTCCGAGCCCGGGTATTCCGATGATCGCGGCCAGCGCCAGCCCGGGCAGCACGTCCGCCCGCCAGCGCAGGCGCCGCGCCAGTCCGATGGCCGCGGGCCCGATTCCGCTGCGCCACAACAGGTAGAGCCCGAGCGCCGCCCAGGCCAGCAGTCGCGTGGCGCTCAGCAGCTGGAACAGCAGGTCGATGGTGGACTGCGTGGCGCGCGAGGGGTTCAGGGCCACCGTCTGCCCGCCGACGCCGCCGGGGGAGAGCGCGCTCTCGATCAGGGAGAGCGCGGCGGAGGCCCCGCTCAGTCCGAACGTGACGGCCAGCACCACCGCGATCTCGAGGCGGATGGCCCGCCGCTCGGCGTCGGTCTCGGCGACCGGGTACTTCCGGGGTGGGGTGTCGGCGGCCGCGCTCATGCGGTCAATCTATGCGCTCAGATGCGATGCAGCCCGCCTCGAAACGGGTTGGCGGCCAGGGCCTGCACCGCGCGGCTGAGCGATTCGACGTCGTCGGCGGGTGCGGCGAAGGGCAGCCGGATGTCGTGGTCGGACTCGGTGCCCTCCACGCGCAGGGTGACCCCGTAGCGGTCGATGGCCAGCGGGTGCACGAGCGCGCCGCGGCGCAGGCCGGGCGGCAGGTGCCGGGCGAGCCGGTCGATGACGTCGGCGTGGTCGGCGTGCAGGTGCTGCAGCCAGGCCGCTTCCATGCCGACGAACGGGTCGGGCCGGGTGTGCCGGAGTTCTTCGCGGCCAACCGAATCCGCGCCGGTGGTGTCGGCGACGACGGCGGAGTCCACGACCAGGCGCAGCAGGCTGGCGGTGTGGCCGACGTCGAGCAGGGACGGGTGCGGGTGGTCCTCGGCGACGGCGGAGGCCAGGGCGCGCTGGGCGTTGGCGGGGACGGTGTGCACCCAGCCGCGCAGCCAGACCAGGGCGCGCACGGGTTCGCGCAGCGGCAGCGGGGCGTGGTCGGTGAGTTCGAGGACGGCGGGGGAGCCGGTGGTGCCGCTGCCGACGACGAGCTGGGCGGCGACCGAGTAGGTAGGGACCGCGATCACGATGTCGCCGCACTGGCGCAGCAGGTGGACGGAGGTGGGTACCGGGTCGAGGCCGGGCAGCGCCAGTACCGCGCTGTCGGCGTGCGCGCAGGCGCTGTGCACACGCTCAGCGGTAGTGGGGGCGACGACCGGGGCCGTTCGGGGCATACAACACCTCCGGAATGGAATTAGGTAAACCTAAGCTAAGTCAGAGTGTGATCTTCCGCAACCCTTGCCCTCGCCTACCGTGAAACCGTGCCCCACGATTCGCATCCCGCGCCCGAGCCGGTCCCCCTGCAATTGAGCTTTCCGGCCAAGCCCGGCGGACAGGGCCTGACCGACGGCCTGGTCCGGGCGGTCACCGCCGCTCCCGGCGCCACGCCGGTGCTCGACCTGGCCGCCGACGACGAAGCCGTCTCGGAGTTCCTGGTGCGGATCGCGCACGGCGACAGCGGTTTCGTCGCCCGCACCGACTCCGGCGAGCGCGCCCTGGCCATCGTCGCCGCCACCGTCGCGGCCCTGTGCGGCGACGACATCCGCCGTGCGCTGCGGCGTCCGGACGTCGCGTTCCTGCGGGGTCTGAAGGGCCCGGCCGTCGAGGCGCTGCGCGACATCCTGCTCGCCGTCGAGACCACCGACCCCGAGAGCGTGCGCGCCGCCCTCGCGATCCTCGCCGACTGAGCGCACAGAATCCCCGATCCCGACCGCCCCCACGGCCCGCCGAAAACCGCCCCGGGCGTGGCAAAGCGTTCAGGTCGAGGCAAACCGTGGGAGCCCCGCGCGGGCACAAGTAATCTCGTAGTCGTGCCGCGCATCGCCTACTTCGGGCCGTCGGGAACTTTCACCGAGATGGCCCTCGCCAAACTGGAGTCCACCGGAACGTTCGGCGGGCCGGTCGAGCGTGTCCCCGCGCCGAGCCAGGGCGCGGCCATCGAACTGGTGCGCGCCGGCGAGGCCGAGGGCGCGGTGGTGCCCATCGAGAGCTCGGTCGAGGGTTCCATCGCCCCGACCCTGGACGCGCTGGCCCTGGGGCCGCGCCTGCAGATCATCGCCGAAACCGAACTGGACGTGGCCTTCACGATCGTCGGCAGGCCGGGCCTGTCGCTGGGCGAGGTTCGCACCGTCGCCGCCTACCCCGTCGCGGCGGCGCAGGTGCGGATCTGGCTGGCGCACCGGATGCCGGCCGCCACGCTCTACACCTCCGCCTCCAACGCGGCCGCCGCCGAGGACGTCGCGGCCGGGCACGCCGACGCCGCGGTCTCGACCGCGCTCGCGGGTGAGCGCCTCGGCCTGGCCACCCTGGCGTCCGGCGTCGCCGACCACGATCAGGCCGTCACCCGGTTCGTGCTGGTCGCGCCGCCGCGGCCCGCGCCCGCGCGCACCGGCCGCGATCGCACCTCGCTCGTGCTGGAGCTGGCCAACGAGCCGGGTTCGCTCATGCGCGCGTTCGCCGAATTCGCCACGCGCGGCATCGATCTGACGCGTATCGAATCGCGGCCGACCCGCACCGGCATGGGCACCTACCGCTTCTACCTCGACTGCGTCGGGCACGTCGACGACGCGGCTGTGGCCGAGGCCCTGAAGGCGTTGCACCGCACCGCGGCTCGGATCCGCTACCTCGGTTCCTGGCCCGCGACCTCGGCGACCGGCACCCCGCCGCCTGCCGACGAACCGGCGGCGGCCTGGCTGGCCGATCTGAAGAAGGGGGTGGCCGACCTGTGACCGGCAAACTGATCCTGGTCCGGCACGGGGAGACCGAGGGCAATGTCGGCAAGATCCTCGACACCCGGCTACCGGGCCTTCCTCTCACCGAACGCGGTGCGGGACAGGCGAAGACGTTCGGGTCGGGCCTGCTGGTCCCGCCGCAGCGGTTGTTCTCCTCCGAGGCCCTGCGCGCTCGCCAGACCGGCGGCTACATCGAGGCCGCCACGGGCGTGTCCCTTGAGGTGCTCGCGGATCTGCAGGAGGTGCAGCTCGGCGACCTGGAGGGTCAGAACACCCGCGCGGCGCACGAGGCGTTCCAGGACGTCTACCACGCATGGCATTTCGGCGATCTGAGCGTCCGGGTCCCCGGCGGCGAGTCCGGCCGCGACGTCCTGGACCGGTACGTGCCCACCCTGGAACGCCTCCGCGAGACCTACCTGACCGACCCCGAGGCCCCCGACCTGATCGTGGTCAGCCACGGCGCCGCGATGCGCCTGGTCTCCCGCGAACTGACCGGCGTCCCCCGCCAGTTCGCCGCGAACAACCACCTGGACAACACCGAGACGATCGAGCTCCTCCCCGTCCCCGGCGGCTGGGACTGCACCCGCTGGGGCAGCTACCTCCCACCCTTCGCCGGCGACACCGCCCCCACCGGCGACGACCCGATGGGCTGAGCCGCCCGCCGCGCAGCGAAACACCGATCGGCGGTTTCATCGGACCCTCTCCACCGGTGCGATCGGGGACTTCTCGAGCCGAGAAACGCCACTCCCACTGACATGTGCGGGAAAGTGTGTGTGGAGCACCGATATTCACGCCGTGTGCTCAACAGGAGATTGGACGCCCGCGATTTCTGGACGATGTCTCGTGGCGCGCGAGGACGGTGAATCCGCAGAACGGCGAATGCGTGGCCGCGCCGGCTCGGTGTGCACACTCGGGCCGCGAAGTGAAAGAAGTATGGCGCCGGTCGAGCCTGTCGACTGTGGCGCGCCGATGCCGGTGAGCGGCTGCCGGGCCGGACGCGTCAGGCCGTGGGCCGGCGCAGCGGAAAATCCGCGCGCAGGGGGAGCGCGTTGATCAGATCTTGCAGCGCGGTGCGGAAGCGGGCGGGGGTCGCGCCGGTCAGGGCGGTCCATTTCGTGCCGTCGTCGGCGCGGGTCGCGGTCGCCAGCAGGCGGCCGTGCCGGGTGTCGAAGACGGCGACGTGGTTGTCGGTGACCTCGCGGGCGGCGTCGGCGTAGACGACGGCGACTATCTCGGCGTGGGAGTGCACCTGGATCAGGGCCGCGGCAAGGGTTTTCGCGTCGCGGGGCGGATTGCCGACGGCGGCGAGCCGGGTCGCGGTGGCGGTGACATCGGTGGCGGCGGCGTCGAAGATGGGCGCCAGGTCCGCGGTGGGGGCGTTCATGCCCTCGATCACCAGCGGGTCGGCGGGGCCGAGGGCCGCCATGATCGTGCCCGGAAGGTCGTGTCCCGCTGCGTCGATGACGTACGAGTGCGGCCCGCGCAGCGCCACCACGTCGATGTCGTCGCCCTTGGCCAGGCACAGTCGATTGACCTGCTCGCCCACGTACCAGCGCAGCGCAACCACCGAGTGCGGACGGTGCAGCACCCGCAGCCGTTCGGCCAGCTCGGGATGAATCTCGGTGCCGTCCAGCAGTTCTCGCTCGGCGAGCGACACCGCGGCGGCCGCCATGGCCGCGTCGTGATCGGCGGCGTTGTCGTAGCGGCCCACGGCGTCGAGCACCACGGGCAACTCGTCGATCCCCAATGCCTCCAGCAGGTACTGCATGTCGTCGAGCGAGAGCGTCACCGCCCCCAGCAGCGACGGCCCCCGCCCCGCGCCGAGCACACTCACCTCGCGTCGCCCGGCTCGCCGCCGATCACCGCGGGCACCAACGCGTCGCCGTCGGAGAACGGCCGCTCGGACCGCCCGAATCCCTTGCCGCCGTGCGCCTCGTCCTCGTCCCGCGCGGCCTGATTGCCGAGCAGCGGGTGGGCTCCGGGGCCCTGGCGCACCGGCGCGGCCGTCGCGTTCCCCGCTCCCGCGCCGGGCACCGGTTCGGCCACCGGCGCCACCGGCGCGACCGGCCCCGCACCACCACCGATACCGACGCCCGCACCCCAGCCCTCGGGCAATCGCAGTGTGCCGCCGCCGTTTCCGATGCTCACCCCGCCACCGCCACCGGCGATCCCCGCCGCGCGGGTGCTCGCCGCCCCGCCGGCCGCCACCGCCGCCGCGCCCAGCCCGGCCGCGATCCCCGGATTCGCACCGGGCACGGCCTGCGCCACCCCGTTCCCGACGGCGGTGATCGCCGTCTCCGCCACAGTGCCCGCGGTGGTCGCGACCCCGGTGACCACGGTCCCCGCGACCTGCGCGGCCTGCGAAACCGCGCTCAGCACACCGGGATTGTTCGCGAACGCCGCCGCCGCGCCGAGCGCCGCCTGCACCGGACTCGTCCCGTCCCCGAACGCGTTCGCCGCCGCACCGGCTTCGGCCGACCCCGCGCCCGTGGCGATCGGCGGCGGTGCGAAGAACTCGCCCGGCGTCGTGACCAGCGTGGTCGTGGCGAACTCGTAGGTCTCCATGACCAGCGCGGCCCGGATGTCCAGGGCGAGCTTGGCCGCCTCGGCCGCCTCGGCGGTGCCGTTGAGCGCGCCGCCGGTCGAATGTGCCGCCACCCGAGCCGCTTCCACGAGCGCGATCTCGGGCAGGCTCGGCATGACCAGCGAGGCCACGGTGTACGCGGTGGCATTGGCGGCGGTCTTGGCGGCCATGACGCCCGCCATCACCGTCTGCTGTTCCGCCCACACGGTGAACCCGGTGAGCCGCCCCAGCACGTTGATGCCGTTCAGACCCTGCAGCCCGACCCCGACCTCGGCCATGACCCGGGCCACGGTGGTGGTGGCGTCGACCCATCCGGCGGCCAGCGCGCCCCACGCGGTACTGGCCGCGACGATCGGAACCGCGTGTGCCCCCGCGTTCAGCGACAGCGAATTGAGTTCGGCCATCCGGGGCAGCCAGAAGACGCCCGTGATCCCCAGTGTCATGTCGGAACCCCCTACACCGGAATCGCGGCGATCCCGGCCGCGCGCACCGCGTCCTGGATCAGATACTGGGCGAGCTGGCTGCGCAGCGTGGCGGCGGCGTGGTGTAGTTCGAGAACAGCCTGGGCGGTTGCTCGATCGTGGCTCAGGGCCGCCTGATTGAAGTGCGCGGCCGCCAGGAAGGACACTTCCTCGGTGCCGGAGGGCAGGACGTGGGTGGCCGGCGCGGTGGTGGCGGACAGCGCCGCGAGTCGCTCCGCGAGTAGATCCAGCTCCAGCGCAGCCGCGAGAACGACCTCGGGTTGTACGAGGACATGGCCAACCATGATCGAGCCCCCTTCACGAGTCTCTTCCCGGATATGAGATTGGACGCGCGGGTTAGCTGATCGGTTCCCCCGGAGCTGTCAGCCCCATCCCAGCTGATGCAGGCGGTCGTCGTCAATCCCGAAGTAGTGCGCGATCTCGTGTATCACCGTCACGGCCACCTCGTCGACCACCTCCGCTTCGCTGTCGCACATCTCCAGGAGCGCTTCGCGGTAGATGGTGATGGTGTCTGGTAATGCGCCCCCGTAGTGGCTGAAGTCCCGTTCGGTGAGGGCGATGCCGTGGTACAGCCCGAGCAGATGCGGGTCCTCGTCGCTGCGCGGTTCTATGAGAACCACCACGTTGTCGATGGCCTGCGCCAATTCGGCCGGAATCAGGTCGAGTGCGTCGCCGACGAGCTCCTCGAAGCGCTCGTCGGACATGGAGACCGCCATTGCTATCCGTTCTGCGCGTGCTCGGCGTGGTTCCCGGCGACCGCGGGCCACCCGCGCGCGGATTCACACCGCGCGGGTGGCCTGCGAATCATCGCGGCTGCGGAATGACCGGCGGCGCGGCGCCGGGCAGCGGCTGCGGGGTGGAGCGCCCGTTGTTCGGCGGCGGCACCGGTGCCTGCCCGTCGACGAGGATGTCCCCGCGCGCGGAGCCGGTGATGGTCGCGAAGCCCTCCTGATCGGCGCCCTTGCCGATCATGCAGTTCAGGCCGCGGCTGCCCGCGAGCCAGCTGCGGGTGTCGAGGAAATCCCAGAACAGCGTGAGCGTCTTGTTGCGCAACGCGTCGGGCGCGCCGAGGTAGTCGGTGGAGTCCCGCGCGCACTGCTCTTCCATGAACTTGTCCTGCTCGTCCTTGGACGGCGGGCCCGCGGTGAAGCGCGGGGCGAGATCCACGGTCGAGACGATCTCGAAGGCGTGCGGCTGCGCGCAGGCGACGGGATCGGTGGGCAGGTTGCGGGCGATGCCGATGCAGGTGCCCACGTCGTACACCTTGGACTGGCTGGTGGTGCGCACGCTGCCGCTGATGGGATGGGTGGCGGTGCCGGAACTGCCCGCGACCTGCAGGCCGCAGCGCAGCGTGCGCTCGCCCGCCTTCCAGCCGGCCTCGCCCGGGTTGATCAGGCCGACCACGAATTTGCCGCGCGGATCGAACTTTCCGCCGAGGTAGCTCTGGGCGGCGCTGACACAGTGCTCGTCGCGCAGTTCGGAGAACCGCAGCGAGTCGGGGAAGCGCGACCCGTCGCCGAATTCCTTGCCGGGGTATTTGCTCAGGTCGACGTCGGCCGTGACCTCGAACAGGTGCTTGCTGTCGCACTCGACCTTCACCAGGTCGCTGGCGTTGGGTTTGGTCCAGCTCAGGCAATCGCCCTGGGTGGCGGTGCCGAACGCCGCGCCCGCCACCGCGCCGGTGGGCTGTGCCCCGCCGGGGGTGTGCGCCTCGACCCGGCTGGAGTCGAACCCGGAGACGAACAGGGTGATGAGCGCCGCCGCCACCGCGCCGACCGCGACGGCGAGCAGGCCGTAGCGCAGGGTCGGCGCCGACAGCGGACTGTCGTTGTCGAACCTGCGGCGCACGGCGTTCAGCGGTCCGAGCAGCGCCGATGTGCCCGAGCTCTTGGCCCGGGGCATCTGTGCGCGCTTAGGCGGCGGAGGCAACTGTTCGTCTGACATCGCCAACCATCATTGCAGTGATCGCCGCCCGGCGCCGCTACCGTTCGGACTTCGCACCCCCCGATTCGAGCGGATCCGGTCCGCGGCGCCGTGCGGTCCGGGCATCCGCATCCGCGCTCACCGGCCGCGGGCCGCTCGTGCGCGCCGTGCTCGCGGGCCACGAACACGGCCGGGCCGGAGACGCGAGCACGGCTCGAACACGACCCGCCGAAACCGCGAACACCACTCGGGCCGGGGGACGTCGCCCCCGGCCCGATGTTTCCCGTGGAACCGCCCGCGAGCGGCAACCCGCCTACGCGTAGATCAGATCTGCGGCCTTCTCACCGATCAGCACCGCCGGCGCGTGCGTGTGCCCGCGCGTGATGACCGGCATGACCGAGGTGTCCGCGATGCGCAGTCCCTCGAACCCCCGCACCCGCAGCTGCGGGTCGACCACCCCGTCCGGCCCGGTGCTCATGCGGCAGGTGCCGACCGGGTGGTACAGCGTGTGCGCGTGATCCTCGAGGCAGCGCCGCAGCACCTCCTCCATCGGGGTGTCCGCGGGCACGCCCGGCTGCATGATCTCCCCGATGTGTTCCTTCAGCGCGGGCTGGCTCGCCAGGTTCGCGCAGATCCGCAGCCCCGCGAGCAGCGCCGCGCGATCGTCGGCCTCGGTGCAGTAGCGCGGGTTGATGCGCGGCGCGGTGAACGGGTCCGCCGAGGCCAGGGTGATGCTGCCGAACGAGGTCGGCTTGAGCAGCACGGCCGCGAAGGTGATGGCGTGCCCGTCCGGTTCGGCCAGGCCCTCGCCGATGTACGGCGCGGGCGCGAAGATCAGTTCGAGGTCCGGCAGCGGGAGTTCGTCACGGCTGCGCACGAATCCGTACGCCTCGCCGACGTTCGAGGTGAGCTGTCCGCGCCGGCGCAGCAGGTAGTTGGCCAGCTCGGGGATGCTCTTGTCCGCGCCGAACAGGCTGCCGCCGCGGGTGCGGTAGACGATGGGCGCGGCCAGGTGATCGCGGAGTCCCTGCCCGACCTCCGGGGTGTGCCTGCGCACCTCGATGCCGTGGTTCTGCAGCTGATCGGCGTCGCCGATGCCCGAGAGCATGAGGAGGTGCGGGGTATTGATCGCGCCGCCGGACAGCACCACTTCGCGATTGGCGCGCAGCTGCTTGACCTCGTCCCCGACCCGGTATTCGACGCCGACCGCGCGGTTGCCCTCGAACAGGATCTGGGTGACGTGCGCGTCGGTGACGACGGTGAGGTCGCGCCGCCGCTGCTGGGCCGGGCGGATGTACGCGTCGGCGGTGCTCCAGCGCGCGCCGCGCTTCTGGCTGACCATGGTCTGCGTGAAGCCTTGCGGCTCATCGAGATTGGCCGCCTCCACCGAGTATCCGGCCTGCGTCACGGCCTGCAGGAAGTCGCCGGTGAGTCCGCGCGGGCTGCGCTGGGCCGAAATGTGCAGCGGCCCTTCGGCGCCCGGTTCGGCGACCCCGTCCAGGGTCTCCATGCGCTGGAAGTACGGAAGTACCTGCTGGAAGGACCATTCGGGTCCGGCGTGGCTCGCCCATTCGTCGTAGTCGGCGGCGAATCCGCGCACCCACATCATGGCGTTCATGGAGGAGGAGCCGCCGAGCATCTTGCCGCGCGGCCAGTACACCTGCCGGTTGCTCAGGTCGGGCTGCGGTTCGGTGCGGTAGTTCCAGTCGTTGGGGCCCTGGAAGAGCTTGGAGAACCCCGCGGGGATCCGAATGAATTTGTCCTTGTCCTCGCTTCCGGCTTCGAGGACGGCGACACTGACTCCGGCCCGGTCGCTGAGCCGTGCGGCGACGGCCGCTCCGGCCGACCCGGCGCCGACGACGATGAAATCGACTGAGCTCGGCATGTATTGGGGCATTCAGACTCCTCAGGAGAGACCGCAGAGATGGCGCCGGGCGCGGCGGCGAGCCACGGCACGGGGGTGGAACGGCCGGTCGCGGCGCGCGGCTGCGCCCGGACAGGCGGGTGGAGTGTTCGAGACACGATCGCGGGCGCTGCTGCGCTGCCGGGCGTGTCCATGGCCCCCACTATGGGCGGACGGGCGCGTACTGGCCAGCGAAACCGCGAATCCGGTGCGATCGCCGGGCGCCGGTGACCCGAATCCGTACCCGCGCGGGGGATCCGGCGGCCGTGCGCGCGGGGGCCGGACCTACGGGAAAAGGGGTGGCCCCCGCCCACTAGGCTGTTTCGCATGATCGACCTTCGATTCCTGCGGGAGAACCCGGACGTGGTCCGCGCGTCGCAGCGGGCTCGTGGTGAGGACCCGGCCCTGGTGGATGCCCTGCTCGCGGCCGATACCGCGCGGCGTGCGGCGGTGGCGAACGCCGACGGTCTGCGGGCCGAGCACAAGGCGCACGGCAAGAAGGTCGGCAAGGCGTCTCCGGAGGATCGGCCCGCCCTGCTCGCCCGCGGCCAGGAGCTGTCGGCGCAGGTCAAGGCCGCCGAGGTGGCGGAGAAGGACGCCGATGTCGTGCTCGACGCCGCCCAGCGCGCGCTGTCGAACGTGGTGCAGGAGGGTGCGCCGGCCGGCGGCGAGGACGATTACGTCGTGCTCGATCACATCGGGACCCCGCGGGAGTTCGATTTCGAGCCCAAGGATCACCTGGAGCTGGGTGAGTCGCTCGGCCTGATCGATATGGAACGCGGCGCGAAGGTGTCGGGCGCGCGCTTCTACTTCCTCACCGGTTACGGCGCGCTGCTGCAGCTCGGCCTGTTGCAGCTGGCCGCCCAGCGCGCGACCGCCAACGGTTTCACCATGATGATCCCGCCGGTGCTGGTGCGCCCGGAGGTCATGGCGGGCACGGGCTTCCTGGGTCAGCACGCCGCGGAGGTCTACCACCTGGAGGAGGACGACCTGTACCTGGTCGGCACCTCGGAGGTGCCGCTGGCCGGGTACCACTCGGGCGAGATCCTGGATCTGAGCGGTGGCGCCAAGCGCTACGCGGGCTGGTCGTCGTGTTTCCGCCGCGAGGCGGGCAGCTACGGCAAGGACACCCGCGGCATCATTCGCGTACACCAGTTCGACAAGGTCGAGATGTTCGTCTACACCACCCCGGACGAGGCCGATGCCGAGCATCGCCGCCTGCTGGCGTGGGAGCAGGAGATGCTGGCCGCCATCGAGGTGCCCTACCGGGTGATCGATGTGGCGGCCGGTGATCTGGGCAGTTCGGCCGCGCGCAAGTTCGACTGCGAGGCGTGGGTGCCGACCCAGCAGACCTACCGCGAGCTGACCTCGACCTCGAATTGCACGACGTTCCAGGGCCGCCGCCTGAATGTCCGCTATCGCGACGAGAACAACAAACCGCAGACCGCCGCGACCCTGAACGGCACACTGGCGACCACCCGCTGGATTGTCGCGCTGCTGGAAAACCATCAGCAGGCCGACGGTTCGGTCCGCGTCCCCACGGCCCTGGTCCCGTTCGTCGGCACCGAGGTTTTGAAGCCGATTCGCTGAAAGCGGTCACCGGCCGAAGCGAAGCGGAGGCAAAAATCAAAGGACCGTTTAGGCTGGGCGTCGTGCGAGGAATCGGGTCTCGCGGCGATACCCGAACGCGGGTGCGGGCGGCTTCGGCGCTGGCAACGGCAATGGTCATGGCGCGGACCACCGGGGCGTTCTACGTCATGGGTGGCGTACTGGGTCTGGTGATCACCGCCGTGGCACCGGGCGATGAGGGTAATCGACCGCTGGTGGGCGCTGCGGCGCTGGTGGCGTTGCTGCTCGGCGTGAGCCTGCTGATCTGGGGCCCGCGTATGCCGCACGCGGTGCATCACGTCTATGTCGCGATGGCGACGGTGCTGGTGACCGTTGCGGTGCACTGGTTTCCGAATACGGTGGGCGCGATCAGTCTGGCCGCGTTCTATGTGTTCGTGGCGTGCGACGCGGCCATATTCTTCGCGTACAAATGGCTCGGCGCGCATGTGCTGTTCGCGGTGGTGTGCTGTCTGTGGGTGGTGCCTTCGCGCGGTCTGCCGTGGTGGTCGGGTCTTATTCCGGCGGGTATCACCGTCGGAATCGGCATCGTGGTCGGCATTCTCACGCGAATGGCGTCCGACGCCGATATCGATGTGCTGACGGGTCTGCTCAATCGCCGCGGTTTCGATCGCGCATTGGCCAATGCCATCTCGCACGCCCAGCGCACCGATCAGCATCTGTCGCTGGTCCTGGTCGACCTGGACCGCTTCCAGAAGATCAACGATCATCTCGGTCATCGCGCCGGCGACGCGGTCCTGCAGCGGGTGGCCGATACCTGGGCGAAACTGCTCGCTCCCGAGCAGCGCCTGGCCCGCTACGGCGGTGACGCTTTCGCGCTGCTGCTGCCGAATTCGACCGAGCAGGCCGCGATTCTGCTGACCGAGCAGCTGCGCGCGGCGGTGACGACGGGGTGTTCCGCCGGTGTCACCTCTTGGCAGCCGGGTGAGTCCGGTTCGCTGCTGGTGAGTCGCGCGGATGTGGGTCTGTACCGCGCCAAGCAGGCGGGGCGCAATCGCACGGTGCTGGAGTCCTCGCGGCAGATGCCACTGGCGGTGGAGCTGCGCGAGGCGATCGATCGCGGCACCCTGGACGTGCAGTATCAGCCGATCGTCTCGCTCTCGGACGGCGATACCCGCGCGGTCGGGGTGGAGGCGCAGTTGCGCTGGTCCTCGCACGCGCAGCCGGAGGTGACCACCGAGGGCCTGATCCGGGTCGCCGAGGAGTACGACCTCATCTCCGATCTGGACGAGCTGGTGCTGCGCCGCGCGTGCGCCGACGCGGCTCGACTACAGGAGACCTTCGCGCAGCTCGATCTGACTCTGAACGTGAATGTGTCCGGCCTGGAACTGGCCGAATCCGATTACGCCGACCGGGTTTCGGGGATTCTGGCCGATACCGGCTGGCCGGCGGATCAGCTGGTGCTCGAGGTGACCGAGAGCGATGTCGCCGCCGAATCCGAGACGGCCGTGGCGAATCTGCACAAGCTTCGCGAGCGCGGTGTGCGCATCGCCATCGACGATTTCGGTTCCGGCTATTCGTCGCTGAGCCGGTTGGCGAATCTGCCGAGCGACATTCTGAAGGTCGATCAGTCGTTCGTCGCCGCGATCCGCTCCGATTCCCCGGCTCCGCCGCTGCTGGGCGTGATCGCCGCGTTGAGCAAATCGCTGGATCTGCAGGTGATCGCCGAGGGCGTGGAAACCGAGTATCAGGCGGCGGTGCTGACCGAACTCGGTTTCGCGCTGGCGCAGGGCTATCACTACGGCGATTCGCATCCGGTGTCCGAGCTGATCAGCGATCTGAACGAACGTCCCGGCCTGGTCGGCGCGGCCCGCACCGAGCGCGAGGTCGATACCAACGGCTGGATTCCGATCGATAATCCCCTTGACGGTGGTCTCGGCCCCGAGTGAAGCTGGGGTATGCGCATCCTCGTGTACGCCTGTTGATTCTCCAGCCTTCTTCGCGGTAGCCGCGGCGCCGATTCGGTTCGTGGCCTCACCGCGCGTTCGGTGCTGTTCGCGCTCACCAAGGATCTGATCCCGCTCTACGCGGTCTACGCCCTGATCTTCGCCGATCACGGCCTGAGCGTCGCCCAGATCTCCACCCTGCTGGCCATCTGGTCCGCCACCTCCTTCCTGCTGGAGGTTCCCTCCGGAGCCTGGGCCGACACGGTCTCGCGCCGCGCCCTGCTGATCCTGTCGGCGGTGCTGCTCGCCGCGGGTTTCGCCGTGTGGACCCTGTTCCCCTCCTACCTCGGCTTCGCCCTGGGCTTCGTCCTGTGGGGCACCTCCGGCGCCCTGAGCTCCGGCACCTTCGAGGCCCTGCTCTACGACGATCTCGCCGCCCGCTCCGCGACGCCCGCCTACGCCCGGATCATGGGCTACACCCGGGCCGCGGCCGAGTCCGCCGCCCTCCTGGGCATTCTCGCCGCCGCACCCCTCTACACCTGGGGCGGCTATCCCCTGATCGGCTGGTCCAGCGTGGCCGTCGCCGCCCTCCACGTCCTTGCCGCCACGGCCATGCCGAGCGCTCCGAAGGTCGTGTCGGTCGGCGAGGTGGACGAGCTGGAGGACGACGAGGACGACGAGAGCCCGGTTGCCACAACCGAATCACCGTCCTTCGCACCGGAATCCGCGAGCATGTCCCGCTACCTCCACATGCTCCGCACCGGCGTCCGAGAGGCGTTGCGCGTCCGCGTGATTCGCCGCGGCGTCCTGCTGTCCGCCCTGCTGAGCGGCATCACCGCCTACGACGAGTACTTCGCCCTGATGGCCGACGAGGCCGGCGTGTCCCCTGCGGTGGCGTCCCTGCTGGTCGGCGTGACGGTGGCGGGCGCCCTGGCCGGCGCGTTCCTGTCCGGCCGCACCGAGTCGATGCGCCCGAGAACCATGGCCTGCACGCTCACGGCGGGCGGCGTCTTCTTCATAGCCGGTGCCCTCCTGTCCGGTCTGGCGGCGACCCACCCCCACCACCTGCACCTGCTCACCGCGACCGGCTTCACCCTGATCGGCGTCGCCTACGGCCTGAACTACAACGCCGACGTGATCGCCGAGGCCCGCCTGCAGGACGCGATCGAGGGCCCCGCCCGGGCGACGGTCACCTCGGTCTCGGGCGTGGCCACCGAGGTCTTCGCCCTCCTGGTCTTCGTCTTCGTCGGCCTCGCCGCCACCCTGTTCGCCATCTCGACCGTCGTGGCCCTGCTGGGCATCCCCCTCTTGGCGGTGGCCCTCCTCGTCCCCCGCTGGCTCCCGAAACGTCAGCTCTCGCCGGCGTCCAGCGGCCCGTCGTGAACGTTCCGCTGCCGGAGCTCGGTGGCCGGCCGAGCGGCGGTCACGAAGTCGATGTCATCGTGCGGCACCACCGGGGCGTGGTAGGCCGCGGTGGCGCAGACGTGCGGTTTGTCGGACGTCTCCAGGTCCCGGTTCTGGGCCGGCTCGAAGCAGCGGTCGTACGCGGCGGCATGGGAAAGACGCCCGGCGTACTCGTGAAGCGCGGCGGTACCGGCGGCCGTCTCGGTGCGGTGCCCCGAACTTCGTCGCCGTCTCGATGAGGGTCCCGATGGGAGTCAGCGACATAGTGCCCTCCGGACACGAAAGGACCGGACCAGCCGCCAACAACGCGCATAAGGCCGATGGCGAAGAATCGACCTGTGACGATGCGACGGATCGGTCTGGTTTTCGGGGTGTGCATCGGCGCGGTGGCGGCGGGCCAGGCGCGGATCAACGGCGCCCTGGGGGAGCGCCTGCACGATGGGATCGCGGCCGCCGTGGTCAGTTTCGCGACCGGTCTGGTGCTGGTGCTCGCGGTGTTCGCGGTGAGCCGGAGTTCGCGCGCGGGGCTCACCCGGGTGCGGGTGGCGTTGCGCGACGGGGCTTTGCGCCGGTGGCAGTTGCTCGGGGGATTGTGCGGCGCGTTCTTCGTCGCGTGTCAGGGGCTCACGGTGGCGGCGCTTGGGGTGACGGCGTTCACGGTGGCCGTGGTGGCGGGGCAGTTGGTGAGCAGTCTGGTGGTGGACCGGGTGGGAATCGGGCCGAAGGGACGCACGCCGGTGACGTGGGTGCGCGGCGCGGGCGCGCTGCTGGCCCTGGCGGCGGTGGGGCTGTCGGTGCTCGGGCGCGGCGGTGGTGACGGGTCGGGACCGGCTGTGCCGGAGGGGTTCCGGGGCGGCGCGCACGTGCTGCTGATCGTGCTGCCACTGCTCGCCGGCGTGGGGGTGGCGTGGCAGCAGGCGGTGAACGGCCGGGTCGCCGTCGTGGGCGGCCCGCAGTCGGCGACGCTGGCGAACTTCGTGACCGGCACCGCCGGGCTGGTGCTGGTGGCCGCGACCGTGGTCGCCCGAACCGGTTGGCCGGAGCGGCTTCCCACCGAACCGTGGCTGTACCTGGGCGGGGTGATCGGTGTGGTGGGCATCGCGCTGGCGGCGGTCGTGGTGCGCTGGATCGGCGTCCTGCTGCTCGGCCTCACCGCCGTGGCCGGCCAGCTGTCCATGTCGCTGCTGCTGGACGTCGTCGTACCCACGGGTGCCGGTGTCGCACCGGCGGCGGTCATCGCCTGCGTGCTGACGTTCGCCGCCGTGGCGGTGGCCGCCCGCGGTTCGGCCTGACTCCGCGCCCTCGCAGACCCTCCGGTCTGTGCGAACGCCCCGTATCGCATCGAAAACGGTTCTCCCCATAGCCATTTCAGCGCACCACCCCCTGTGTCATGGTGCGACCATGCTGATCGAATACGGGATATGGGTGTTGCGGCTGGCGCTCGCCGTGGTCTTCGGCCTGGCAGCGGTGGGGAAACTGGCCGATCCGGCCGCCACGCGGAAGGCGGTGGGGGAGTTCGGCATCCCGCTCCGGCAGGTCCCGGCGGTCGCCCGGGCGCTCCCCGGCGCGGAGGCGGTGGCGGCGCTCGGCCTGCTGTTCCCGTGGACGGCCCTCGGTGCGGCGCTCCTCGCGCTGACCCTGCTGCTCGTCTTCACCGGAGCGATGATCCGCCTGATCGGACGGGGTGAGCATCCCGCGTGCTCCTGTTTCGGCGCGGCGGGCACCGCCCCGATCGGCCGGGCCACCCTCGTCCGCAACGGCGTTCTGATCACCCTGACCCTGCTCACCCTCGCGGGCGCTCTCGCCCGCCCGGCGCTCCCCGCGGGCCTACCGCTGGACCACATCCTCGGTTCGGCGATCGCCGCGCTACTGCTGGCCGCGGTGTTCCGGCTCCACGCCGAGCACCGTGTCCTGCGCCGCCGTCTCGACGAGCAGGCCCTGTCCACCCTGGGCGCGGAGGGTCTGCCCACGGGCGCGGTCGCCCCGGAATTCGAACTCCTCGACACCACCGGCGGCCGCACCGATCTGGCGACCCTGCTCGCCCCCGGCCGGCACCTGCTGCTCGTGTTCGTGCACCCCGGCTGCGAGATGTGCGCCGCGCTCGCCCGCGAACTCCCGCGCTGGCACGCGCGCACCGGCGCGGTCCTGACCATCGCGATGGTCGGCAACGGCGATCTCGCCGAGCACGAGAAGTGGCGCCGGGAACAGGAATTGGGCGATATCGCGGTCCTGGTGCAGCAGGGCAACGAGGCCGCGCTGCGCTATCGCGTGCGCGGTACCCCGTCCGGCGTGCTGATCGGAGCGGACGGTCGGATTGCCGCGCCGGTCGCCCGGGGCGCGATGGCCGTCCGGGATCTCATTTCGCAGGCCGAAAGAGCTGAGGCACAGCCGATATCGCGTAGTAACGGACATCGGGTACCGATTGACCGCTAACTGATCTCCATCCCGCCGTTTCCCCGGAAGCAAACGGTCCGGTCCTCAAAATCTCTTGTGGCACAACGAATCCGGAGAAAACCTACCGCCCTCGGACTTACCATCGAGAGGCAGGTTCTTTTTCACCCGAACGGTTAGTGAGGGAAGATCATGGCGGACTTCGCATTCACCGATTACTCCGGCAAGGAATTCGTTATCCGGCTCGAGAACGAGCAACGCATTCAGGAGGCGCGCCGCATCCTCTCCGGCGAGGAGACGATGTCGATCCATGTGATGGGCCGGATTCGAAAGTCCCGCGCGGACTACAATCCGGGCTGGAGTTTCCATTTGGATCCGGACACCGTCACCTTCTTCACGATGGCCATCGAGGTGTGCGATTCCAGCATCACCTATCTGGAGGATCACCTCGATGAGGCGTGCGGCGCGTTCCTGCCCGGCTGCTTCTGGTGTCCCTGGTCGTCCAAGCTGACCAGGGAGTTGACGGCCTAGTCCACCGAACTCGCGAACTCCGGCCGGTGCGCCGCACCGGCCGGAGTTCGTGTCAGCTCGCGGTCGGCGCTTCCAGTTTCTTCGACCGCAATTCGTGCCCCTTGGACGTCTTGCAGCGTCCCGATTCCAGATCCCACTGCCACCCGTGCAGATTGCAGGTCAGCGTAGTGCCCTCGATGACACCGAATTTGGAGAGATCCGCTTTCAGGTGCGGGCAGCGCCGCTGTACTTCCCAGCCGCCGAGTTCGGTGGAAGCCGAATCGTCGTGCGCCTCGGAGAACCAGCCGTCGGCATACGCGATGCGTTCGTCGGTCAGGCATTTGAAGAAGGTGTAGAGGAATTCGTTGTATCCGCCGATGCGCCAGGTGGTGAAGCGCGTGGACAGGAAAATGGTGTTCACCCAGTCGGGTTCGTTGTCCCGCAGGACGGTGCGCACCAGCGTCGGGTCGATGCGGAATCCGTAGCGCTGCTTGCCTTCGCCCTCGACCACCGGCCGCACCAGCCGCTGCGGGAAGTCCAGCACCACCGTCTCGTCGCCCATGACCAGCGCCACCGGGTACCCGATGCCGTCGCAGATGAGGTCGCTCTGCGCCATGATCGGCTCGAACAGCGCCTTCAGCCGCGGCAGCAGCGGCCCGTCGGATTCGCTTGCCCAGGTGGCCTTCTCGGCCGCGAGCACGGGCGCGAACCGCTGCGCCATGTCCTCGATGTACGCGGCCTTGTCGCCGTATACGGAGTCGGGATCGACCGCGTGGGTGAGGGTGAGTTCCTTGCCGTGCACGTCGGCGACCGAGCCCGGGATCATCAGGATCCCGCCCTCGTTGCCGTGGATGCGCATCTGCTCGAGGAAGACGATCTGGTCGGGGAAGATGTTGCCCTCGTCGCCCCGGTCGTCGTTGAGGTAGCGCAGTTCGTCGTCGAGGAAGACCGGCGGCCCGGCCGAGGGCACGACCCAGGTGGCCCCGACCTGTTCGATGTAGGAGCGCGCCCGGTCCATGCCGCGCTGGCGCTTCTGCTTGCCGAAGTTGGACTTGGTCTTGGTGGGGATGTCGTACACCATCGGGTACCAGATGGCCCCGGAGTACTGCAGCAGGTGAATGTCGATGTGCCCGAACGCGTCGTGCAGCACGTCCATGTCGACCGGCCGCGCGTCGTTCATGTTGAAGCACACCGTCTCGCCGTCGGAGACGATGATGCCGGAGTCGCCGATGGGCCCGTCGGCGGGCGCGCGCAGGGCGATGATCATGATGTCGATCTCGTTGCCGTCGCGCCCGGTGACGGTGTGCTTGACCGAGTCCTCGGTCTCGAAGAATTTGTGGAACCCGAGCTGCTCGAGTTCGCGCCGCAGGTCCGGCACCGGATAGTCCGGCAGCAGCACGACCGCGTCCTTGTTCACCTTGTCCAGCAGGTGCTGCGCGTCGAAGTGATCGCGGTGCAGATGCGAGACGTAGAGGAAATCGCAGTTGCCGAGCTCGTCCCAGTCCAGCTGGGTGTTGTCCGGGAACGGCACCCATGATGCGAAGTACGCCGGGTTGACCCAGGGGTCGCACAGGATGGTTCCGGCTGCGGTACGGATGTGGAATCCGGCGTGTCCGACGCTGGTGATCTGCACGAGCTCTCTGCCTCCCTGACCGTTACCAGCCACCCAGAGTACTGGCTACCCGGAGACGTCGCCGATGCAGTAACCCTGGTTGCCGGACTTCAGGGTGAATGTCTGTTTTTTCGCCACACCGGTGGTGCCGGTGACGCCCGCGGTGACGGTGAGATAGCCGTCACGGGGCCATTCGGTCCGAATCGACTGATCCGCGAACTTCCTGATGCCTGGGAGTTTGCTCGCGGCGGCCGCCATGGGCGCGATGCCGGGCTTGCCGCTGCCGTAGGGGTCCCAGGTCGCGGTGTCGGTGGAACAGACCAGCGGATAAGCATTCTCGGTGTCGTCGGTATGTACGGGATCGCCGGTCATTCGCGCGAGGTAGCGCCGCACCGTGTGCACGGCATCGGCGTCGGCGAACTCGACCGGGCCGTCGGCGGGGAACACGTACGGGCAGGCGTAGCCGTCGAGGGTGTCGGAGTCGGTGACCACCAGCGTGACCGACGCGGTCGTCCACCGGGTGGTGTCGCCGTACTCCTCGGGATCCCGGGTGAGGGCGTCCAGGATCGGCCCGGGTTCGGCGTACATGGCCGCGACGCGGTCCGGCGCGATCGCCCAGCACCCGGCCGCGAGCTGTTCTGGTCCGGCCGCGCCACGCAGGTCGGCGGCCCAGCGCGCGACGGCGGCGCCGGCGGCCACGGGTGAGCCGGGTTCGGGAACGGCCGCGGCGGACGCGCTCGTGGTGGTCGCCGTGGCCGGTTCGGCCCCGGGCGGGTCGCCCGGAAGTCCCACCGCCGAGTCGCAACCGGTGAGCAGCAGGCAGCTCGCGGCGAGCCCGGCCGCCGCACGAAGCGGTCCGCCGAGCGCACGAGCGCCGACCGCGGTCCGGGTCCGGTTCTGCACGCGTGCGACCTTTCTCGCGTGTGCTCGCGTCCGGGTTTCCCCACCGGCGAGCGGCGTCGATATTTTGGCGGGTGCGGCTTTTCCTACTGTCGCGAAGGGTTTTTGCGCACGCCGGCCGAGCGGGTGTTGCCTGGATCACTGGTTGCCGCGCGAGCAGCGACTACGCTAGCGGAACTGTGGAACCCGTCTACTTCCCGATCATCGGGCTGGCCCGCACCGTGTTCGCGCTGCAGGGCCTGAAGTTCTCCGTCAAAGGCGACACCAACATCCCGGCGGAAGGTGGCGCGGTGATCGCCATCAACCACACCGGCTACCTCGATTTCACCTATGCCGGACTGCCCGCGCGCACGCACAAGCGCTACATCCGGTTCATGGCGAAGAAGGAGGTCTTCGACAATCCGGTCAGCGGCCCGATCATGCGCGCGCTCAAGCATATTCCGGTGGACCGCTCCGCGGGGGCGGACTCGTACCGGGAGGCCGTGAATCGGCTGCGCGCGGGCGAACTGGTCGGTGTGTACCCGGAGGCGACCATCAGCCGCAGTTTCGAGCTGAAGGAGTTCAAGTCCGGCGCCGCGCGCATGGCGATCGAGGCGAACGTCCCGATCATCCCGGTCGCCATCTGGGGTGCGCAGCGGGTGTGGACCAAGGGGCATCCGAAGCGCCTGGGCCGCACCAATACTCCGATCGCCATCGAGGTCGGCGCGCCCATCGCGCCCTTCGAGCCGGCGCAGGAGCTCACCGAGAAGGTGCATGCCGCACTGGGATCCATGCTGCTGGACCTGCAGCGGGACTACGCGCACGAGCCCGGCGCCTACTGGGTGCCCGCTCGCCTGGGCGGCGGCGCGCCGACGCTCGAGGAGGCCAACGCGCTCGATCGGGCCGAGGCCGAGGCGAAGTCGTCCCGTCGCTCCGAGTGAGCCGGCGTCGGCGAGCACGACGCGAGTGATCAGCCGATCCGCAGCCTGATCACCACCCGACGGGGTGACGCGGCCGGGTGATCCCGGTGCGTCACCCCGCCGTGCTTCCGGGCGACCGAGCCGGAATGTTCGCGTGCGCGCCGTGGTTCTCTCCACGGGTTCCGGTGCGCGCAGCGAGAATTGGTGGGAAGACACGCGGCCCGGGGGATCAGTACTCTGCTGATGGCAGCTGTCGTGGGGAATCGAGGGAGACGTGCAGGGCACACCGTTCGGCCGGTACCGACTGCTCGAACTGCTCGGTGAGGGCGGGATGGGGCAGGTCTACCGGGCGTACGACACCGGGACCGATCGCATGGTGGCGTTGAAGGTGCTGCCGCCCGGTTACGCCCACGACGAGAAGTACCGCGCCCGTTTCCGCCGGGAGGCGCAGGCGGCGGCGCGGCTGAGCGAGCCGCACGTGGTGCCGATCCACGACTACGGCGAGATCGACGGCCGCCTGTTCCTGGACATGCGCTCGGTGGACGGCTCGGATCTGGCACACCTGCTGGACCGGTCCGGTGCGCTCACGCCCGCGCGGGCGGTCTCGATCATCGGCCAGATCGCCGCGGCCCTGGACGCCGCGCACGGGGTGAACCTGGTGCACCGCGACGTGAAGCCCTCCAACATCCTGGTGACCCCCGAGGATTTCGCCTATCTCATCGACTTCGGAATCGCCCGGGGCAGTGACGAAACCAGCCTGACCACCACCGGCGCGACGGTCGGCACGCTGGCCTACATGGCGCCCGAACGGTTCTCCAAGGGTGTCTACGACGCGAGCTCGGACGTCTACTCGCTGGCCTGCGTCCTATACGAATGCCTCACCGGCGCGAAGCCTTTCCCGGGTCCGAGCGCCGAACGCCAGATCGCCGGCCACCTGACCGAGCCCCCGCCCAAGCCCTCGGTCACCGCCGCGGGCGTCCCGAGCGGCTTCGACGCGGTCATCGCCTGGGGCATGGCGAAGGATCCGGCCCAGCGCTGTCCCTCGGCCGGCGCCCTGGCGGCCGCCGCCCGCGACGTCCCCACCGCCTCCGCGCCGTCCACGCCCGCCTTCCCGCCACCGCCGCCCCCGAGCGCGCCCCAGCCCACGACCGTGGTCTCCGACATCGCGGCCTATGCCGAGATGCCCGCCACCCAGGTGAATCCGGCCGGTCAGCGGTTCCCGACCACGCCGGAAGGCGGTGCCGCGCAGCAGGGCTCGCCCGGTCACGAGAGCCCCGCGTGGGGCGGCTATTCGGCCGCGGGTGCGGGTCCGGTTCCACCGGCGTACCCGCCCGCGCGGGACCCCGAGCCGGGATACGCCCGCGCCCAGGGTGATTCGCAACCTCCGAGCGCGAAGTCCAAGTCGTGGCTGGATCCGCGCCTGGTCTGGGCCATGGCGTCCGTGCTGGTCGTGGCCCTCGGCGTCACGGTCGTCTACGGCGTCCTGTCCGCGAGCCGCAAGGATTCGGCCGACCACAACGCGGCTCCGGGCAGCTACTCACCCGACGTCACCGCCCCCGTCACCCCCGGTCCCCTCCCCGGGACGTCGGTCCAACCACCCACCGCCCAGCCCTCGTCCGGCCCGACAACCTCCGCACCGACGACCCCGCCGGCCACGAAGATGACCGATTTCGTCCGCGAGCACTACGCCCTGCTCCCCGCGAACACCCGCGCGGCGTACGACCGCCTGTCCCCCGACTACCAGCGCCGCATAGGCGGCTACGACGCCTACCGCTCGTTCTGGGACACGATCTCTAGCGTCGAGACCGACGCGGTGACAGCCGATCCCGACACCCAGCGCGTCACCTACCGCCTGATCCTGACCGCCGACTCGGGCCAGGTGACGACCGAATGGCGCGTAATCCAACTGGCACAGGCGGGCACCTCGTACTACATCATCAGCGCCGAGCTCCGCTGATCCGTCGACGAAAGCCGTTCCACATCGGCGGATCTCGGCGGCGGCTGCCGAGGGCGGAGTCCGCTGCGTGTCCTCCGGCACGCCGACGGTGTTCGTCAGGTCGGTGACGAGCGCGGCGCGACCGTGTAGCGGAAGACCCTGCGGCGCGTGAGTCAGCGGTCCCTGCCGCACGCAGTGCCGCGCTCGCGGCGAGGATGGACGCTGTCCGGACCCGCCGCCGAGCGGCGCGTCACCGAGCGGCGCAAGGCCGCGGCTCCGACGTGCCGCGCCAGTCTCGGGCCGTACCAACCACACCGGGCACCGGCTCCGAACGAACCGGAATGCTTTGTCGCTGGTCAGAACGCCTTCTGTAGGCCGTCCCGCCCGAAACCCGCTGCGCTCGCCTCTGTCCGGAAAGCGCAATAAGAAATCCGCAAGGTTTCGTTAACACCCACCCCGCAGAATCATTCTTGTCCGGTTGAGAGACCGGGACTGCCGGACCAGCCGGGTCACACCGACTGGGACGACAGCTGCTTTCGGCGGGGGAAGCAGCTTGCGTCGACCTTCGGGGGAAGGACGGCGGGGGGTGGGACGGATGGGAACCGCGGTTCCGGACAGGTTCGGGGAGGAGCCGACCCGGAACAGGCTGCCATCCACGGGCGTCGGCGAAGGAGGAGCGCCGGCGGGGGCGGGGATGGTGCCGCGACCCCGGTTCGCTTCGGGGAGGAGACGAATCGGGGTCGCGTGCACCGGAAGTACCGGCGGGGGAGACACCTTAGGGGAGGTGTGCCGACGGATGAGGGGTCTGCGGTTCGGGGGAACCGTGGGCCCGGGGGACTCGAGGATAGGGGGCCAGGACTGCGGCCGGGGGGTCGTAGACCTGGGGCCGGGGGAACGGTAAGACGGGGGGATTTGGGGGACAAGGGAACTGGGACTGCGGGCCGGGGGGTGCGCAGACCTGGAGACAAGAGGGGGTCACGGGCCGGGAGGACCGTGGAAGCAGGGGAACGTTGGGTGTGCGGTCTCGGGGGGAGCCGCCGCCGGGCGGGGCTGCGAGGCGGGGGAGACACCTCGGGGGAGGTGTGCCAACTGAAGATGGTCGCGGTTCGGGGGGAACCGTAGGCCGGGGAACAGGGGAACCGTGGGACGGGGGAAATGTAAGTCGGGGGAACTTGGGGGACAAGGGAACTGGGACTGCGAGCCGGGGGTCGTAGACCTGGGGACGGGGGGACTTGGGAGACAGGGGAACTGGGACTGCGGGCCGGGGGTGCGCAGACCTGGAGACAGGGGGGACCACAGACCGGGAGGACTGCGGAAGCAAGGAGGAATGGTGCGAGGTCTCGGGTGGTCGTAGGTCAGTCGGGATCGCGGGCCGGGGGGACTGCGGGAAATGGGTTCGCCGCACCTTGGGGAAGTGTGCGGCGAAGCCGGGGGCGTGGTTCGGGGGACCACGGCGCAGATAACTGGAGGAGACGCGGACACTGGAGGTCCGCGGCGGGGAGCGGGGGTGGACGGAGCCGCGGCTCCGGTTCGGTCGGGGAGGACACGAACCGGAGCCGCGGCTTCCGTCGATCACGTTGTGCGCGAGATCAGCTCGGTGCCGATCCGCGGATGGCTGCGGCCAGGTCGTGGTCACGGCCACGGCGGCAGCGGCCGATGAGGCGACGGTGCTGCGGCTTCGGTCCGGTCAGGGACGACATGAACAGCAGTCGCGGCCTCCGTCGATCACGTTGTGCGCGACGTCAGCTCGGGTCGGATCCCCGGATCGCGGCCAGCCAGGTCGCGGTCGCGCCCGCGACCACCGTGGCGGCCGCGAAGGCGCTGACGGTGCCGCCGGCGACGTAGATCCACAGCAGGCCCGCGAAGGGCGCGGCGATCGCGGACTGGGCGTCGAGCAGGAGCCTGCGCCCCGGACCCGTCGCCCGGTCCGCGAGTTGGGCGGCGTCGGGCGCGGGGCGGGTCGGATTGTCGATCAGCTTCCCGACCGGTTCGTCGTCACGCACCCGGCCCGCGGGATAGACCCGCTGCCCGTCCACATACAGTGCCCGGCCGGAGATTTCGCCCCGCCCCCGGGTGACGGTCAGCAACGCCGGCGCGAAATACACCGGCAGCCACCACGTCCGCCCGCCCCCGGTGATCTCCAGCCACGACCGGCTGACCAGCCGATGCTGCTGCCGCACCCGCCGCACCACGAGTGCACCGCCGGCCGCTCGGCCCGCACCCGCCGAGTCCAGCTCTCGGGCAGCCGTTTCGGTCCGAACCAGGCCCGCACCCGCGTCGTCGGACCCCGGCGTACCGACCGCCGTAGCCCGCTCGGGCTCGACGTGGTCTGTTCCGCCGCTCGCACTGTCCCTGCTGGATCGATCCGAATCTTGCTCGCCCGAAGCCGAGTTCGCGGCTCGTGCCGCCGTATTCACCCCCGCCCCGGCGCTCCTAGGCAGCCCGGCGGGCAGATAACCCAGCGCCGTCCCGAGCCGAAACCCGCTGTACCCCAGCACACACACCGCGACCGCCCCCAGCATCGCGACCTGCTCCGAATCGCCGAACGGCGCCCACGCGAGGCATATCGCGAGGGCGCCGATCGTCACGATCACCGGATAGGCCAGGGGATGGCCCATCCGGGAACTCACTTCAGGAAACCGATCTTGGTGTAGTCGTAGGTCGCCAGGCCCGCCGCGCCGTAGTTGGCGAGATCGGCGCGCACGGCGACGTTTCCGGCGGACTGCACGAGCGGGATCGAATGCCCTTCGGCCCAGACCGCCTTGTCGATCTGGTTGGCGAGCTCGGTGGCGCGCGCCGGATCGAGTTCGGATACGGTCTGCTCGATCAGCGCGTTGAGTTCGGGCGAACCGATCCGGCCGTAGTTGCCCTGCAGATCATCCGGGTTGTAGCCGTAGATCTGGTTCAGGCTGCCCAGCGGGAACGGGTCTCCGACCCAGCTCCAGTACGCCACATCGAAATCACCCGGCTGGATGTAATCGGTGAAGTAGCCCTTGCCCGGCTTGGTGTCGATGGTGAGCTTGACGCCGACCTGTGCGAGGTTCTGCTGCATGATCTGCGCGATCTGCACCCAGGTGTCGGCGGTGTACATGACATCGCGGATCTCGAGCTTGCGGCCGTCCTTCTCGCGTACATCGCCGACCAGCTTCCAGCCCAGATCGTCGAGTTCCTTGGCGGCGGCGGCGGGATCGAACGCGATCGAGTTGTCCTGGTAGCCGGCCTGGCCCTGCAGGAAGATGTGGTTGTTCAGCGGTTTGGGATCTTCGACCAGCCCGTTCTGAATGGCGGTGGCGATGCCCTGCCGGTCGATCGCCTTGATGACGGCGGCCCGCAGCTTCGGATCGGACATGATCGACCCGGGCGCGCCGTTGAAGGTCATGTGCGACCACTGGTTACCGGGCGCGCGACGGACAACCACCCCGGCGGTGCCCTGAGCGGTCTTGAGGTCGTCACGCGAGGCGAGCCCGACGGCGTCGATCTCGTTGTTCTGCAGCGCGGGAATCAGCGCCGCGTTGTCCAGCACGCTGAAGGTGATGGTGTCGAGCTTGGGCTTGTCACCCCACCACAGTGGATTGTGGTCCAGCACGACGCGGTTCTGCGCCCGGTCCACCGACGCGACCTTGAACGGCCCCGAGGTCAGTGTGATGCCGTCGATGAGGCTCTTGTTGAACGCGTCCGGGGTGGCCGTCACGGATTTGGGGAACAGGAAGGAGTTGCCGGCGAACTGCCCGCGCCAGTCGGCGTAGTGCTTGTTGAACGTGATGACGGCCTGCCGGTCATCGGTCCCGCGCTCAACCTTCTCGACCCGATCGAAGCCGTTGTTGACGGCGATCAGGTATTCCTTGTTCTTTCCGCTCAGCGCATCGGCCTGGGAGCGGATGTCCTCCCACGTGATCGGTGATCCGTCGGACCAGACGGCCTTGGGGTTGATGGTGTAGGTGACCTGCTGCGGTTCGGTCGCGGTCAGTTCGGCGCTCACGAAGTAATCGGTGTTGACCGTCAGGTTGCCCGCCGCGTCGGTCCGGAACGAGCGCGGCATGGTCGGCCGGAGCACCCCGGCGGTCTCCGCGTCGTTGCCGTCGTTGTGCAGCGCGTTCCAGTTCTGCGGCAGCGCCGACAGGGCCAGTCGCAGATTCCCGCCATCGCGCAGGTCGGCGACATCACGCGGGTTGATGTCGTTGGTGGTGCCGATGGTGGCGTTGCCCTGCGGCGCGGTGCCGTCGTCGCCGCCGCATCCTGCGGCCAGCATGGCCGCCGCGACCAGTGGGACAGCGAGTCGCATCCCTATCGAGCGCTTCCTCATCGGTCGCCCCTTTCCTCGGAGTTGGCTGGGTTACTTCAGGAACCCGATCTTCGTGTAGTCGTACGACGCGAGCCCGGGTGCACCGTAGTTCGCCAGGTTCGCCCGGACCGCGACGTTGCCGGCCGACTGGGTCAGCGGCAGCGAATGACCGAGTTCGAAGACCTTGCGGTCGATTCGATTGGCCAGCTCGATGGCCTTCACCGGGTCGAGTTCGGACAGCGCCTGATCGATCAGGTCGTTGATCTCAGGGCTGCCGACCCGGCCGTAGTTACCCTCGATGCTGCCCGCGTCGAGGCGGTAGACCTGCGGCAGGTTCTTCAGGACGAAGACGTCGCTCGACCAGGCCCAGTGCGCGATGTCGAAGTCGCCGGGCTTGATGACGTCGGTGAAGTAGCCCTTGCCGGGCTTGGTCACGATGTCGAGCTTCGCGCCGACGGCGGCGAAGTTCTGCTGGATGATCTGGGCGATCTGAATCCACGTGTCGTCGTTGTACATGACATCGCGAATGACGAGCTGGCGGCCGTCCTTTTCGCGGACGGCGCCGTTGAGCTTCCATCCGAGTCCGTCCAGGGCTGCGGCCGCCGCGGCCGGGTCGAACGGCAGGCTGTTGTCCTGATATCCGGTCTGCCCCGCCACGAACACGTGATTGTTGAGCGGCTTGGGATTCTCGACCAGTCCGTTCTGAATGGCGGTGGCGATGCCCTGCCGGTCGATCGCCTGCGAGAGCGCCACGCGCAGTTCGGCATCGGCGAGTATCGAGCCCGGTGCGCCGTTGAAGGTGACGTGTGTCCAGCTGCTGCCCGCCGCTCGGCGGATGGCGACGCCTTCGGTGCCGCGCGCGGTCTTCATGTCGTCACGCGAACCGATGCCGACCGCGTCGATCTCGTTGTTCTGCAGCGCCGGAATGACGGCGGCGCTGTCCAGCACACTGAAGGTGATGGTATCGAGCTTGGGGGTGTTGCCCCACCACAGTGGGTTGCGCCCCAGCACGATTCGATTCTGTGCTCGATCGATCGACTTCAGCGTGAAGGGCCCGGCCGTCAGCTTGATGTCGTCGACCAGGCTCTTGTTGAAGGCTTCCGGTGTTCCGGTGACCGATTTCGGGAAAAGGAATGCCTCCCCGGCGAATTGGCCCTTCCAGTCGGCGTAGTGCTGTTTGAACGTGATGACGGCCTGCCGGTCGTCGACGCCGCGTTCGACCTTCTCCACCCGATCGAACCCGAAGGTCATCTTGATCAGATACGCCTCGTCGGCGCCGCTCATCGCCTGTGCCTGGGAGCGGATGTCCTCCCAGGTGATGGGTGAGCCGTCGGACCAGACGGCTTTCGGATTGATGGTGTAGGTGACCTGCTGTGGATCCGACTTCGTCAGTTCGACACTCGTGAAGTAGTCGGGATTGACGCTGAGATTTCCGGACGCGTCCGTGGTGTACGCGCGCGGCATCATCGGCCTTTCGACCGCCCCGACCTCGCCACTGGCGTCGGTGTGCAGTGTGTTCCAGTTCTCCGGCAGCGCGGACAGCGCGAGGCGCAGGTTTCCGCCGTCACGCAGTTCGCTCACATCGCGCGGGTTGATATCGCTGGTGGTGCCGAGTTCGGCGGCCACGCCCTGCGAGGTGTCTTCGTCGGTGCTCGAACAACCGGACAGGATCACCCCTACCGCGAGCAGCGATATCGCCAAACGTGGTGCGAGCGAACGAATCCTCACCGAACTACTCCTATCGGGCGACGACCGGCACCGGCACGGCGTCGATGAGGGCGCGAGTGTACTCGTGCCGTGGTGAATCGAAGATCTGCTCCGCCGGCCCGTATTCCACGATCTTGCCCTGGTACATGACGGCGATATCGTGTGCGAGATTGCGCACCACCGACAGGTCGTGCGAGACGAACAGGTATGACAGCCCACGCTCCAGCTGCAAGTCCCGCAGCAGATTGAGCACACCGGCCTGAATGGACACGTCCAGCGAGGACACCGGTTCGTCCAGCACCAGGATCTCGGGTTCCAGGGCAAGGGCACGTGCGATATTGATGCGCTGCTTCTGCCCGCCGGAGAAGTCGGCCGGATAGCGGTCCGCGTGCTCGGGCCGCAACCCCACCTGTTTCATCAACTCGGGCACGCGTTTACGTATCTCGTCGCGGGAGCGCCCGTCGATCCGCAGCGGTTCGGCGATGGCGTCGGAGATGGGCAGGCGCGGATCGAGCGAGGCGGACGGGTCCTGGAAGACGATCTGCATCTTGCGCCGGATATCGCGTCGCTGTCCCCGATCCAGTTGTGCGACATCGTGACCGAGTATTTCGATGCTGCCGCTCTCCGGCCGGACCAGGTCCATGATCTGGGTCAGCGTCGTGGATTTCCCGGAACCCGATTCCCCGACCAGGGCCAGCGTCCGCCCGGCCCGAATCTCGAAATCGATGCCGTCGACGGCGCGCACCTCGCCTTTGCGTCGGCGAAACACCACCCCGGAGGTAATGGGAAAGGTCTTCCGCAAATCCGAGACCCGGAGCACCACATGGGAATCGGTCTCGGCGATCTGTTCCGGTTCGGAGATCTCGTGCCGGTAGGCGGTGAACAGCGCGGTGGTGTCGACCTCCGCGGTGCGGATGCACGCCGCCCGGTGTCCCGGCCGGGTGTCCTGCAGTGGTGGTTCCGCGACCAGGCAGTCGTCGATGGAGACCGGGCAGCGCGGTGCGAAACTGCAGCCCGGCGGTAGGTCGTGCATGGCCGGTGGTGCACCGACGATCGGAATGAGGGGTGTGCGCGGCGGCCCGTCGATGCGGGGGATCGAGCCCAGCAGACCGACGGTGTAGGGCATGCGTGGTCCGCTGAAAAGCTCTGCGACCGGTGCGGTTTCGACGATCCGACCGGCGTACATGACGGCGACCCGGTCGGCGAGGGTGGCGGCGATCCCCATGTCGTGCGTGATCATGATGACGCCCGCGCCGGTGATATCGCGCGCCTTGCGCAGCAGGTTCAGGATCTGCGCCTGCACGGTGACGTCCAGCGCCGTGGTCGGTTCGTCGCAGATGATGAGTTCGGGATCGTTCGCGATGGCCATGGCGATCACGACGCGCTGGCGCATACCGCCGGAGAACTCGTGCGGGAACGCTCGCGCCCGGGTCTCCGGATCCGGAATGCCGACCAGGCGCAGCAGGTCGATCGCCTTCGCGGCCGCTTCGGACTTGCCGATCTTCCCATGTGCCAGCAGAGCTTCCGCGATCTGCTCGCCGACGCGGTAGACCGGGGTGAGTGCCGAAAGCGGGTCCTGGAAGACCATCGAGATCTTGCTGCCGCGCAGTTCCGACAGCTGTTTGTCGCCCATGCCGAGCAATTCGCGTCCGCGCAGGCGGATCGAACCCTGGACGCGGGCCTGCTCGGGCAGCAGCCCCATGACCGCCAGCGAGGACACCGACTTCCCGGAGCCCGATTCCCCGACGATGGCCAGCACCTCGCCGTCGTGCACGGTGTAGTCGACGCCGCGCACCGCCTCGATGCGGCCCTCTTCGCCGGGGAACGACACCCGCAGGTCCGATACTTCGAGCAGGGGCGCGGTGGTTGCCTTGCGCGGCGGTTCCGCCTCGGACGCCTTGTCCATCCTCATGCCTGAGCCTTCTTCTGGGCGCGGGTCTTCTTGCGGGAGCGGGCTCGTTGTGCGCTCGGGTCGAACGCGTCCCGGAGCCCGTCGCCGACCAGGTTGGCGCACAGCACCACGGTGATCAGGAAACCGCCCGCGAACAGGAACAGCCACGGATAGGTGAGTGCGGATTTGGTGCCGTCGGCGATGAGCGAACCCAGCGAGACGTCCGGTCGCTGCACGCCGAATCCCAGGTAGCTCAAACCGGTTTCGGCCATGATCGCCGAGCCCACCGCCAGCGTGGTGTCGATGATCAGAATCGAGGCGATGTTGGGAATGATGTGCGTGGTGATGATGGTCCAGTTCGACGCGCCCATATAGCGCGCGGCGCGGACGAATTCACGTTCCTTGAGGCTGAGCGTCATACCGCGCACGATGCGCGCGCTGATCATCCAGCCGAACACGCTGAGCAGGATGATCAGTAGGAAGATCGATCCGCTGCCTTTGGTGCGCGGCGCGAAGATCGCGATGATGATGAAGCTGGGCACCACGAGCAACAGATCGACCAGCCACATGATCGCGCGATCGGGCCATCCGCCCAGCAGCCCGGCCACCGCTCCGGCCAATGCGGCGATGATGACCGAGATGAGCGCGACGCTGAACCCGATCACCAGCGACTTCTGCAATCCGCGCAGGGTCTGCGCGAGCACGTCCTGCCCGATCTGATTGGTCCCGAACGGGTGGTCGGCGCTCGGGGGTTTCAGCAGCGCCGTGTAGTCGAGTTGCTGGTAGTCGTACTTCAGCAGCGGCGGCAGCGCGAAGCTCAGGACGAGCATCAGCAGCAGCACGATCCCGGCCACCACGGCCGGCTTGTTCCGCAGGAAGCGCCGCACGACCAGCTTGCGGCGGCCCGCCGCGGCGGGCTCGGGCGCACCCTGAACGATGAGTTCGGTATCGGTCATCCCACACGCACCCGTGGATCGAGGATGGCGTACACGATGTCGGACAGCAGGCCCGACAGCAGTACCACCAGGGCGATGAAGGCCGTGATGGTCACCACCGGGTACAGGTCCTGGGCGTCGATCGACAGGATCAGCCATTCACCGACGCCGTGCCAGCCGAAGATCTTCTCGGTGAAGGTCGCACCGGTGATGAGTCCGCCGAAGCTGTACGCGAACAGCGTGGCCATGGGAATGAGCGCGGTCCGCAGTCCGTGCTTGTAGAGAGCTCGCCGTCGCGTGAGGCCCTTGGCTCGCGCGGTGCGGATGAAGTCGCTCTGCAGTACGTCGAGCATCGCGTTGCGCTGGTAGCGGCTGTACCCCGCGGCCGCGCCGAGTATCAGGCCGACGGTCGGGACGATCATGTGCTGGATCCGGTCCACGATCTGGTTCCACACTCCGTGCACGGCCGTCGCCGACGTTTCGCCGGTATAGAGGAAGATCTGCTCGCCGGTCATCGTATTGACCTGTAGTGCGCCGTATTTCAGCAGCGTGGCGAGTAGGAACACGGGCGTGCTCAGTATCAGTAGCGACAGGACCGTGGTGAAGTAGTCACTGAATTTGTACTGTCGGATCGCACCCGCCGCGCCCACCAGCACGCCCAGCAGCGTGCCGAGCACCGCGCCGATGATCAACAGGCGCAGGCTCACCCCGATGCGGCGTGGCAGCTCCTCGCTCACCGGCTGTCCGGCGAGAGTGTTTCCGAAGTCGCCCCGCACGGCGCCGCCGACCCAGTTCACGTAGCGCGGTATCACCGGATCGTCCAGGTGCAGCTCGGCGCGCTTCGCGTCGATCACCGACTGCGGCGGCCGGGGATTGCGCTGTTCCAGGCTGTCCAGCGGCCGGAAGGTCCACGACGCCAGGGCGAAGGTGAGGAACGAAGCCAGGATCAGCAATACGACATAGTTCAGCGCACGTCGCAGTAGAAAACCGGCCATCAGTCCCTCTCGGGTCGAGTCTTAGCCCCAAATCATAGGGATAGCCGTGGATAACCGTGCGGTACGCGCTCCGGTGGCGGGTAACGAGTCGTCGGGCGTGCGTGGAAACCCCTCGGCAACCGCACAGAACCACATCGGTCCGACCACGAACCCGCAACGTCGCGCGGCGCCTCGTAAACCCGCAGGAACACGCGGTGCCCACCGGATAGAGTGGACTGGGTGACTCTCTCTCACCTGCCCAAACCCAAGATGGTCGCCACGGATGTGGATGGCACGCTCATCGACGATGACGAACAGGTGAGTCCGCGCACCAAGGCGGCGGTCGATGCCCTGATCGCCGACGGCGTCCCGTTCGTGCTGGCGACGGGGCGGCCGCCCCGCTGGATCGATCGGGTGATCGACGGTCTCGGCTACGCGCCGCTGTGCGTGTGCGCGAACGGCGCGGTCATCTACGACAGCGCCAACGACCGGATCCTGTCCACCCAGACCCTGGGCGTGGACACGCTGTCCTGGCTGGCCGAGCTGTCCGAATCCCTGCTGCCCGGCTGCGGTTTGGCGACCGAGCGCGTGGGCTCCTCCGCCCACGACGCCGCGACCCCGCAATTCGTCAGCTCCCCCGAGTACGAGCACGCCTGGCTGAACCCCGACGACACCGCGGTCTCCCGCGCCGAGGTGATCGCGGCCCCCGCCATCAAGATGCTGATTCGCCTACCCGGCGCCCAGAGCGCCGACATGCGCGCGATCCTGGAACCCCACCTGTCCGGCCGCGCCGATCTGACCTATTCGACCGACAACGGCCTGATCGAGCTCTCGGCCCCCGGCGTCACGAAGGCCACCGGCCTGGCGACGGTCGCCCAGCGCCTGGGCGTGCAGCACTCGTCCCTGATCGCCTTCGGCGACATGCCGAACGACGTCCCGATGCTCAAACTCGCCGGCCACGGTGTGGCGATGGCGAACGCCCACCACGAGGCCAAGTCCGCCGCCGACGAGATCGCGGAAGCGACCAACCACCACGACGGTGTGGCCCGGGTACTGGAACGCTGGTGGCTCTGAGCGGTCGCGCCCGGCTGCCCCGTGGCCGGGTAGGTCCCCAAAACTCCTACGGGCTGTAGTAAAAACGGTCGGGTGTCGAACTTCCGTGCCGCGAGCCCGATTCCGGGCCGAATTCTCCTCACGGTCACCGTGCTGGCCCTGCTCGGCCTCGGCGGATGGCAGTGGCGGCGCGTCGATCTCACCGCGGGCATCGACCACAACCTCGGATACGCCCTGCTCTGGCCGGCGTTCGCGGGGTTCCTGGTCGCGGCGTACCTGCGATTCGGACGCCCGGCCACCGACACCGCCGATGCGCGACGGCGGACGCCCGAATCCCGGGAACTGCCCATGGGCCTGCTGCCTCACCGCACCACCTCCGCTCACTCGGAGGATGAGGACCTGGCTGCCTACAACGCCTTTCTCGCCGCGTTGAACGACCGCGAGCTGCGTGTGCATCTGCGCGCCGCCGGACTCGAGCGCTGAGCACAGGCAACCGTCCCACTTCCGCTGTACCCCAGGACATCCCACTGTGCGGTGACAAGCTTTCCGGATCGCGCGGGCCGCACCTGGACGCGCGGCCCGAGCAGGTAGTTGCCGAAGAACTCGCACTGATCGACCCCCGAATGGTCACTACCGGGCGGTGGATATGCGTCCACCCCGGAAGTACTGACCCGGCACTCAGGCGTCGGCGACGCAGCGGAAGCCGATGTGGCTCATACCGGTATCCACCATGTGCGGGCGGCGGGCGGCGGGTCGGTAGCGCAGACAGTAGCTGTCGGCGCAGAGGAAGGACCCGCCTTTGAGGACTCGTCGTTCGATCGGAACGCCGGGCTGCCTGGGATCGAAAGTGTCTGCGGAACAACAGGATCGGGTGGCGCGGGTCGGCGCGTACAGGTCGGTGGTCCACTCCCAGACATTGCCCGCCATGTCGAACAGGCCGTAGGCGTTCGGGGCGAAGCTCCCCACCGGCGCGGTGTGTCCGTACCCCGTATCGGGCAGGTAGGGGAATTCGCCGTGCCAGTAATTGGCGAGCCGCTGACCGGGACGCTCCGGCTCGTCGCCCCAGGTGAAGCGCGCGTGCGGCAGACCACCGCGAGCGGCCGTCTCCCACTGCTCCTCGCTCGGCAACCGCAGGCCCGCCCAGTCGGCGTAGGCGGCCGCGTCCGCGAACGCGATGTGCACCACCGGGTGCGAGTCCCGGCCGCGCAGGCTGGAGCGCGGCCCGCGCGGATGATTCCAGGCGGCGCCGGGAGTCCAGCGCCACCACCGACTCATGTCGCGCAGATTCACCGGACCCGTGGTGCGCTGGAACACCATCGAACCCGGCCGCAGATTCTCCGGCGGCGCGTCCGGATAGTGCGCGGGGTCCAGCTCCCGCTCGGCGACGGTGCGGTAGCCGGTATCGGCGACGAACGCGGCGAATTGAGCGTTGGTCACCTGGTGCGCCTGGATCCGGAAGGACTCGACGGTGACCTCCCGGACCGGACCCTCCTCCGGATCGCCGGCGTCGCCCTGGAGCAGGGTCTGCGCCGGGATCCGCACCAATTCGCCGACGGCGGAACGTGTCTCGACCTCAGTCATCGAACACCCGTGACCAATCGGCGGCCATGCTCACGAGCTGCCAGCCGTCGGTCGTCGTCGCCAGCTCCTTGGCTCGCTCCGCACCGGCGGGATAGGCGAACTCCCGATCGGCGTCGTCGTGGTCGATCAGCAGCGCCAGCCCGGGCCCGTCGCCGGTGGTCGCGTACTCGAGCATCTCGATGTCCCCGTTCGAGTTTCCGGCCGCCAGGATCGGCCGCCGCCCGACCCTGGACCACACCCGGACCGGTTTCGCGGCGCCGTCGTCGAAGATGTCGAGCTTGTTCGTGGTGGCCACTCGCCCCGAGTCGTAGTTCATGCCCAGTGAGCTGCCGACCACTCGCTCCGGTGGAATCGCGTACATCTGCTCGGTGACCACGCGCATGAAGTCGCGCCCGCCGCCGGACACGATGTAGCAGGTGAACCCGTTCGCCTCGAGGTAGCGCAGCAGTTGGACCATCGGCGCGTACCCGCACGCCTGGTACGGCCGGTCCAGCGTGGGATGGCGAGCGGCGTCGAAGAACGCGCCGACCCGCGCCGTGTAGTCCTCCGTCGACTCCTCGGCGGCGAGATGCATCGCCGCCGCGGCGAACTCGTGCAGCATGGTGTCGTCGCCCCGGTAGTGCTGTTCGACGGCGGTGCCGAACCAGGCGAGATCACCGTCGTGCGCGGCCCGGAACGGCGCCCGGTCGAGCAGTCCCGGATCCGCGGTCGCGGCCTGGGCCAGGGCTCGCACGATGAAATCCAATTGCACGTACGCGGGCTTCTCGCACCACAGCGTGCCGTCGTTGTCGAACACGGCGACCCGCTGTGCGGGCGGCACGTGGTCGGCGCCCGCACCCGTGACGCGCCCGACGAAGTCGATGATGGCCGACTTCGCGGGCGCGTCCCGCCACGCGTCGAGGACGGTGTCGTTCACAGCTCAGTCCTTCGCGAGGAATGCGTGCAGCTTTTCCACCGCCTGGTCGATGGTGAAGCTGGCCGGTGCGTGCCGCGGCGGGAATTCCTTGAATGTCTCGAGAAACGCCGTGGACATCGCCGTCATGTAGAAGATGAGATAGTCGTGGTGCAGGAACCAGTCGTAATAGGTGTTCGACGTGATGTCCGCGTACTCGAACGGGTCGGTGCGCAGGTTGAACAGCTTCGGTACCCGCAGATTCGTGAACGGCTCGGCCCAGACCCGCAGGGTGCCCTGGCAGCGCTGCTCCATGAACACCGCTTTCCAGTTCTCGAACCGCATGGCCATCAGATCGCCGTCGTCGGAGAAGTAGAAGAACCCGCGCCGCGGGCTGGCCTCCACCTCGCCGGTGAGGTACGGCAGCAGGTTGTAGCCGTCGATGTGCACACGATAGGTCTTGTCGCCGATGGTCTTTCCGGCTTTCAGTTCCTCCGGCGTGGTGGTGTCGCCCGCGGCGGCCAGCAACGTCGGCAGCCAGTCGTGGTGCTGGATGATGTCGTTGGACACCGAGCCCGCTTCGATGTGCCCGGGCCAGCGGATGAGTTCGGGCACGCGGAAGGCACCCTCCCAGTTGGTGTCCTTCTCGCTGCGGAACGGCGTGGTGCCGCCGTCGGGCCAGCTGTTGCGGTGCGGGCCGTTGTCGGTGGAGTAGATCACGATGGTGTCCTCGGCGATGCCGAGTTCGTCGAGCACGTTCAGGACCGTGCCGACGTTCTTGTCGTGCTCGATCATGGTGTCGTGGTACTCCGACTGCCACAGGCCGGCCTGTCCGCGCTTGTCGTCCTCGACGTGCGTGTACAGATGCATGTGGGTGAAGTTGCACCACACGAAGAACGGCTCGTCTTCCGCGTGCTTACGCTTGATGAAATCGACCGTGCGGTCGGCGATGTCGTAGTCGATCACCTTCATCCGCTCGATGTTCAGCGGGCCGGTGTTGACGATGGACTGCTTGCCGACCGGGCCGAACTTGGGGTCGTCCGGCTCGTCGGAGACGTGATCGAGCGCCTTGCAGTCCAGCACGCCGCGCGGTTTGGCCAGATCGTAGAGCCTGGGGAACTGGTCCTTGTGCGGGTAGTCGAACTGTTCGGGCTCCTCCTCGGCGTTCAGGTGGTAAAGGTTGCCGTAGAACTCGTCGAAGCCGTGCACGGTCGGCAGGTACTTGTTCAGGTCGCCGAAGTGGTTCTTCCCGAACTGTCCCGTCGCGTACCCGTGCGGTTTGAGCAGCTCGGCGATGGTCGGATCGTCCGCCGACCACCCGACGTCCGCCCCCGGCGCTCCGACCTTGCTCATGCCGGTCCGGTACACGCTCTGGCCACTGATGAACGCCGCCCGCCCGGCGGTGCAGCTCTGCTCACCGTAGGAGTCGGTGAACTTCATGCCCTCCTTGGCGAGCCGGTCGATGTTCGGCGTGCGATATCCCATCACGCCGTCGCTGTAGCAGCTGAGGTTGGTGATTCCGATGTCGTCGCCCCAGATGACCAGGATGTTGGGTTTACCGTTCGGCACAGCGCGCCTCCATTGGGTGGAGATTCCGGCATTGACGATCCAGTTGCTAACCCTGACGAATACGGTTCCCGGGCCGCACTGTGCCGTGTTCCATCGAGCGGAGTACGTGCACGAGCGGGAGAACCGGTCAGATTTCGAAGCCTAGCTTCAGATTGCTCGCTATTTGCTACATTCGGGTCCGGGTGTTGAAGCCCGGTGCGGGACCCGCCCGCCCGCTCTCACATCGCCGAGCACGGCGGCGCACCCCGATTCGGTGGCCCGTCTGTTCACGGCGACATGTACACCGGTGCGCACGGCGCGCGCCGCCGTTTGTCACCACCGCCCCATGTCGAGCGGGGCATCGGGCGAAACAAGCCACCGCGCATAGGTTTCCTCGGGCGCCACGGTGATCAGGTCGGCCACCGCCACGAGGTCCGGGGGTACTCGCTCGCCCAGGTGTGCCAGCCCCGGCACGATGACCGCGTCGGCCTGGTGCGCCCGGGCGATCTCGATGACCCGCCGCACGGGCCCGTCGGTATAGGCCCCGAACATCACCGTCCGGCTCAGGACGTAGCCCAAACGCCGTGCCAGACAGCGGATCCGAACCACATCCCACTGCCGCTGCGCACCCGATATGTCACTGCGCAGGAACCCGATAGCCGCCGGCTCGTTCACCACGTGGCCCGCCCGCCCTCGAACTCCGCCGCCAGCCGAGCCTCGATGTCGGCGACCGTCAGCGGCCGCCGGTGATGTGCGCCGTGGCAGGGACGCAGGGGAGCGAGCAACCCCGCGAACACGGTCGCGGCCATGAACAAGAAGATGAGTTCCATTGCGATTCCTCCCGATTCGTCTACGAATTCATCCGAAGGCGACCGCGTGCCGGGATTGGAAATCGACAACCGTCCTCGGCTCCGCGTCGTGAGAACAGCTTGTACGCAGGGTGAATGCGCCTCAATGGCACTTTCGGGAGGCGTCGCCGGAAAGTGCCACCGAAAGGGCGTGGCGAACCCCGGATGGCGGGAAAGCCATTCGGGCGTTCAGTATTCGAGTTTGATCAGGTCCGCGAGTTCGCGCATGTCATCGGTCAGGGTTCGGCGTTTGGCGATCATCCGGCCGAGAATGTCGCGGGCGAAGGCTTGTTCGGCCAGCCACGGCCGGGCCTCGCGCGAGAGTTGGTGCAGAATCCCGAACGCGTCGTCGTATCGGCGCAGGTCGAAGTGGGCGGAAGCGACATCGAGCAGGTGGCGGTTCCGGTTGTCCGAGGTGGGGCGCAGGCCGGGCGGCACATCCAGCGCGAGTCGCAATGCCTCCTCGGGCCGCTCGTCCACGACCGCGTTCTCCACTCGCTTCATGGCCACTGTGGCGGGCCCGAACGTCGTCCAATACCGTTGGTAGCCAAGTGATTCACGGCGGATCACCGTCGCACCGGCCTGCGCCAGCCGCATCATGTCATCGGCTTCGTCCGGGCGATTGTCCCGAATCGCGGCGGCCGACCCGCGCAACAGCAGCCAGCCCCACGTCGAGATCTCCTGCTCGCCGGCCATCGAAAGCCGCGGCTCGACCCGGTCGGCCCACCGTGTCGCCAGCGTCCGAACCTGGTCGAACCGCCGCTCCACCAGCAGCAACCAGCACAGCGTGATCACCGCCGAGGCCGCGTCCAGCACCTCGCCGGTCGCCTCGGCCTCGGCGAGCGAGCGTTCCAGCGCCACCCGGGCGGGGTCCAGCTGACGTGTTTGCACCATCACCGATCCGGCCAACTGCAGGATGCGGGATCGCAGCAGCGGCGAAGCGCCCTGCCCCTCGCCGACCAGCTCCGGCAGAACCCGTGCGAGACGCTCGTATTCGTTGTGGTGGTACAGCTTTACGGCCGCGAACAGCGCCTCCGCCAGCCCGCTCTCCTCGGCGGCATCGAGCGCCTCCGCTTCGCGTGGTGTCGTGATCGCGTCCCTGGTCGGGTGCCACAGCTCCTCGTCGCGCCCCGGCGGCGGTGGTGGATTCGACCCCATCAGCGCGGACATCGGGCAGTCCAGCGCCACAGCGAGCCGCCGCAGTTTCGTCAGCCGGATGTCGTCCCGCTCGCCCTGTTCGATCTTGCGAATGAAGGACAGCGAGACCCCGGACCGCTCCGCGAGCTCCCGCTGCGTCAGTCCTTTCCGCTTGCGCACAGACTGGAGGCGATCCCCCAAATCCCCACTCACGCACTCCAGGCTAGGTCCGCTCGGGGACCGGTGCATCGCGTTGCCGCAGCGGGTAACCGGTTGTCCGGTAGAACGCCGCCCGGATGGCTGGTGGCGAGAGCAGCGGATTCGGGAGTGCCGGCGGGCACATCGGCGAGGGCCGGGGGCCGTGGGCGCGGGCCCGGAGCGAAGCGCCGCGGGTTCGAGTTCGTGGGTCCCACTACTGCCGAGATCGCCGCCGGTAGCACGCTGCCCGCCATCATCGAGCATGCCGGATCAGCCTCAATACCGAACCGCGACCACCGTCAGCAGCGGCAGCGCGAACAGCGCCGCGCAGATCAGCGCGTTCGTCCACCGGTGCTCGTCCAGGATTGCGACGTACTCGCGGAGTATCGCGCTGGGCAGGTAGTAGAACGCGGTCTTCGCGCCGACCACCGTCGCGTCCACACCCAGTCGGCGGGCGAGGATTCCGGTGCGCAGCGCGTGGAAGTTGCTGGTTACCAGCACAACCGGGCCCACCACGTTGCGGGCGGCGAGGAGCCCTGCCGTGTAGAGCAGGTTTTCGCGGGTCGTCGCGGAACGGTCCTCGCGGAGCACCGCGGCGGGCGGGAGGCCGGCCGTGATCACGTAGTCGGCCATCGCATCCGCTTCGGCGACGGCTTCGTCGGAACCCTTCCCGCCGCTGGTTACCAGGACCGGGGCGCGGCCCGCCGCCGTCTCGGCCGCGTACACCTCCAGCGCCCGGTCCAGCCGGGCCGCCAGCAGCGGCGGCACCCGCGCCCCGATCAGCCCGGATCCGTGGACGACGATCGCGCTCATACCCCGCCGATACGGCAGCCGCAGATACACCCACGAATAGGCCAGGAACGCGAGGAGGACGAATCCCAGATAGCACTCGACCAGCAGAATCGAGCCGAAAAACCCTGTCAGCCACCGTGAATCCACACCGAGCGCCACGGCGAACAGTACGTACGGGAACAGCATCGCCAGGCCGAGGCCGAACGAGAGCAGGTTGCCGAGCCGCCGCCCTTCGCGCCGCCACATCTGCAGCCCGTTCACCATCAGCAATCCGGCGAGGATGATCAGCAGCAGCGGTGAGGCCGCCAGCAGTAGCACGACCATGATCGAAATCGGGCTCTCGCTGTCGAGCTCGACCAGCCCCAGCACGCAGAAAGCGGCGGCGATCACCAGCACCACGCCGTTGCCGATGCGGCGTGGCTCCCGGTACATCCGGAGCGCGAACCAGCCGAGCAGCACCATGCCGATCATGAGAGCAAACATGTAGCAATCGTATGGGTCGGCGGTCCGCGCGCCGATCACACCGGGCGCTGTCGGTGCCGCCCGATACCGTCCCGCTCGTGAGCGCCATGACCGACCGCCGGTTCATCACCCTGCTCGACGAGGTGGCCCGGCACGCTCCCGCGTTCTGTGATCGTGACCGCGTGCCCGCCGCCTGCCACGAGCTCGGCTGGACCGTGACCGGACAGAAGCTCGATATCCCCGAAACGAGTTCGGGTGGACGGCTTTTCGAAGAAGATGATCCGTACGACAAAGGCGACGGCCGCTGGCTGTCGCTGTCCGTTCCCGTCGCCACGATCGATCCCGAGCGCTTCCGCCACCACCTCGGCCTGGCGACCGCGGTCTGGGGCGAACCGTCCTGGTACAGCGGCTACGGCGAGCTGTTCGCCTGCTGGGCGACCGGCGACGACACCATCCGCCAGCTGGCGCTGAGCGCGGCCGGCGCCCTGACCCTGCGCGTGCATCTCGCCGAGGCCGAAGCGGACCGGAACCGCTGGCTGTGGAAGACCCGGCACCACTATCCCGACTTCGTCGGACCCGACGACCGCGTTCTCCTCGACGAGAACGACCTGGCCGAGACCTCGGCCGACGAATACGAGATGACCTTCACCTGGACCGGCCACGAGCGGCGGCGGTCCGCGCGCGGCCCGGCCGAGATCTGGAGCATCTACACCCCGCGCCACCTGCGCGGCGTCCTCGCCGACGCCCTGCGCGATGTGCACTTGGCCGTGCGCGCCCTGGGGCCCGGCCCGGATCCCCTGCGGGTGGAGTTCGCTCCGGTCGCGGATGGTTCCGGCGCCGCCCGCCTCGAATTGTCACGGGACGCCATCCGTCTGTCCGTCGATCTCACCGACGCGACCCGCGATTACCTGACCGCACACGACGGATTCCAACTTGGTGGAGAGATCGCCGAGCGCCGCTGGCCCGCCGGATCCGACTACTTCCGCATCGCCGCGACGGCCACGGTCGTGTGCCTGCACCACATCGGACTGGGCATTCCGGTGGCGAGTGGGGGAAAGGCCGGCGAATCCGGCAGCCGCGAGTCGGCGGTTGTCCTGTCCACGTCCGGAAGTCCGTTGCCGCTGGCTGATTTCGCCCTCGCGATCACCATCGACTGACCGGGCGGTGATGGAGGTCCCGCTCTTTGTCGGGGCGGAGCTGTTCGGTGGGTGCACCGGGATTTCGAACGAGGGTGATTGCGCGCGATGGTCTCGATCGAGGACCGGTTGGGCCTTGCTTGCCGTCCATCGGCTTTGTCCGAGGGGCCGTCGAGAATTGGTCTGTTGGCTCGCTCGGTGAATTGGCGGTATTGAATCTAGATCGAAATCCGAATTGTCTGAATAGTGTTGCGGTGCAATAGAATTGGGCTATTCATATGTGCTATCGAGGGGTAGAATTGGGGTATGAATTCGGGACGGGAAACCGCAATCGCGCAGGGTGTGCAAGCACTCGCTGCCGCGGTGGATTTCCTGCTCGAAGCGCCGATGTTCCCGTTGGCCGGTGACGGTGTCATCGAGGCGATGCAGGACATCGAGACGAGCCTGCGTAAGTTCGAGGCGGTCAAGCAGCGGTTCGCACTCGAATGCGCGGCGCAGGGATTGCCCGCCCAGAACGGTGTGAAGAGCCTGATCCTGTTCCTGCAACAGACACTGCGGTTGTCCTACGCCGAGGCCGCTGCCCGGGTTCGTAACGCCGACCTTTTGTCGGAGGTGTCCGAGGGTTCGATGACCCGGCCGCCGGTGTTGCCGCATGTGGCCGAGGCGCAACGGGCCGGGGAGATCTCCGCCGACCACATCAAAGCGATCAACGACGCACTGAAACAGATCCCCGACGCCGCTGGTCCCGAAGTCAAAGACCGTGCCGAGCAGCACCTGACCGCGTATGCCCGTCAGGGTGATCCGAAGGGTGTGACCACGCTTGGGGTCAGGATTCTTGCGAATGTCGATCCCGATGGGCGTTTGATCGAGGACCGGGACCGGCAGCGGGTGCGGGGTGTCACGGTCGGGAATCAGCGGATCGATGGCATGTACCCGATTTCGGGATTGCTGACCCCGCAGTTGGGTGCGGTCATGATCCCGATGTTCGAGAAGTTCGGACGACCCGGTATGTGCAATCCCGATGATCCCGAAAGCCCGTGGACCACCGCTGAACTCGGGGTCGATACCGAACTCGGCGACGGTGACACTGCCGACGATGTCGATGTGGACGACCCGTCGTTGACTCCAGCCGAGCGTGCTCGTGCTGTCGTTCGTGCGAAGGTGCGTGCGGCCGCCAAACGCGATCGCCGTACCGCTGCTCAGCGCAATCACGATGCGCTGATGGTGTTCTTCCGACCGGATATGGGTCCCACGCGACTGGGATCGCATCGCGGACTTCCGGTCTCGACGATCATCACCATGAGCATCGAGGACCTGGAGAACCGCGCGGGCGTGGCGACCACCGCCACCGGCGGCACCATGTCGATCATCCAAGCCCTCCAGGTGGCCAGGAATTCCACCCCGTATCTGGTGGTGCTCGATCGCAACGGCCGTCCCCTGCATCTGTCTCGTGGGCAGCGCCTGGCCAACCCGGCGCAACGTCTGGCGCTGACCGCCACCGAACGCGGGTGCACGCGCCCAGGATGCGATGCGCCAGCGAGCCGCTCGGCCGTCCACCACATCAAAGAATGGGCCGATGGTGGTGAAACGGACATCGAGAACCTGACTTTCGCGTGCGATGCCTGCCACGCCCAGGTGAACACCGGTCCGAACGGGTGGGGAACGGTTGTGATGGGTGAGGATTCGGAGAATCCGGGCAAGACCGGATGGATCCCACCACCACACATCGACCCCGCTCGCAGGCCACGCGTGAACTTCCGTCACCACCCCCAAGTGCCTGGTATCCCGGCGCGATGGCGCTGTTAGCCACCTCGCCCGGTCGCGGCTCCCCGCTCACAGCTTTCGACGCTGCCTCTTCGGCCTTCGCCGCCGAAGGGGCTAACCGTGCGCTCGAGCCCTGGCCCGGCCTTCCCACCGTGCGGCTGGTGCGACCACACGCATCAGTGTTCACGCCCGTGGCCGACGTAGCCCGATCCCGCACCCACCCCGCATCTTCCAGCGGGGTTCGGGAGAGCGGGCAAAGCAGATGCGGCAGTGCTGGTTACCTCGCCTGCCGTACCCGACCTATGGCTCCCCGGCTGGGAGCGCGTTCGCCCCTTCCAGCCGGGTCGACTGGCCGTGGGAACCTTCTCGAGACTTACCGAAAAGGATTCGTCTTCAGCGCAATGGGGTGATGTCTATGGCGGTAATTGCCGTGCCCGGTTCCCGGTTCGGAACTCGGCCACGCATCCGAGGGCTTCGATCCCGTTGATCGGCCCGGGAGGGCTGGAACCGCAGTCGAGGCACCCAACCTGCCCCCGCTGGTACTCCGTTATCCAGGCGTCCTTCCCCCGGCAGGGCACCCAACCGCAGCCGAGTCTCCCGACGTGTCTCCGCTGGTATTCCGTTGTCCTGTCTTCTTTCCTGCGGCAGGGCTCCGAACCGCAGCCGAGGCTCCCAACCCGCCCCCGCCGGTACTCCGTTTTCTAGTTGTCTTTCCTGCGGTAGGGCTCTCACCCCCAGCCGAGGCACCCAACCCGCCCCCACAATGGACGAGAACCGGGGGCGCACCCCCGGTTCTCTGGTAAGGGGCACGGCAGCCGGCCCACCGAACCCTTCGAAAGCTATTGCTGGGCAGGTATTCCCGGCATCACCCGAGGAATCTCCGCCACCGCCGGCTGCCCCGATGTATCCGGTATCGCCGCCACAGCAGGCTGCTGCCCACTCGCATCGGGAATAGGCGCGACCGCAGGCAACTCACTCGCCCGCCCCGGGTTCACCGACGGCGCCGGATCCTGCACCGCACCCCAGTGCTGCAGAATCGTGGTGACGATTCCGGTCAGCCTGTTGAAAATCAGTGAGCCGAATTGGAAGTCGGTGCGCACTCCGTCCTTGACGGCGTATTCGTTGCTGGTCGGCAGGCCCAGAATGCCCGTGGCCCCGCCCAATTGCACGAATCGCTCCAGGATTTTGCCCAGGAGCGCGTACACCTGACCCTTGGGCGTCGAGTACACATAGCCGTTGACGAACCTGGCGTACTGCCCGCCGTCCATGGTCGGCTGCGGCGCCGACTTCGGCTGTCCCAGTGCGCTGTTCGGCCCACCCTGTTCGTTCCAGTACTTCGCCACCGGGTTCGTGTCGATCAATCCGAGCAGCGTGGTCGTGAGCTCGGCCAGCGTCGCGATGTCGTCCTCGGCGCTCGGCGCGGGCTGGGGCTGGTAGTTCGCGTTCTGCTCCGCGGGAGATCGGGGTGTGGGGGGTTTGGTGGTGGACGGCGGGTCCGCCAGCGGGCTCGGCCCGGCGAATTTCTCCGCGATCTCGCGAATTCGATCCATCCGGTCGTAGACCGCGTCACCCGGGCACGAGGTGTTGCCGACATCGCGGTGTGCGAAGATCGTCGGCAGCTTGACGGCCTGGCCGAGTGCGTAGCGCGTGTAATCGCTGCCCTCGGAGTACATCGTGGTGGTGCCCTCGGGATCGATTCCGGCGACCCTGGCGCGCCAGCCGATGAATTTGCCCATCGCCTGCATGGACACCTCGCTCGGGGTGTCCTCCTCGTAATTGCCCATCAGGGCCACACCGGCGGTGTTGATATTGAATCCGCCCGAATGCGCGCCCTCGACCGGGCGATCCAGTCCGCCGAAGCGGCCTTCGAAGATCTGCCCGTACTTGTCGACCAGTGCGTTGTAGCCGATATCGCACCAGCCCAGCGTTTTCGCGTGATACGAGTAGATGGCGCGCACGATGCCCGCCGATTCCGATCGGCTGTAGTCGTTGCGACCCGCGGTGTGGTGCACCGTGATCGCGGCCAGGCCGTCGTCGTAGGTCGGTTCCTCGCAGCGCAGGTCCTCGTCCGCGCCCCACTGCGAACGGGTGATCACCTTCGGCCCACCGCCGGGCAGCGCGGCCGCCACCTCGTTGAGGTTCTCGTCCGCCGCGCCGCGGCCTGGATCGATGAGGATCGCGGCGAGTTTCTCCAGGTCGATCTGCGCGGGATCGCCGTGATCGGCGAAGGGCGCGGGCTCCGCGGGCGCGAGCGGGGCCGCCTCGCCCTCGGGGGCCGCGGCCTCGACGGGCGCTGCGGGATCGACGGGCACTTCGTCCGCGACGGCCGGATCAACCGGCGCTGCACCGGCCGCATCCTCGGATCCCGCACTCGCCGGATCGATCGGCGCGGCGACATTCTTCTTCGTCATCAGAATCTGCACGGCCTTGGTACTGCCGACGTAGATCGGTTCGGTACCCGACCGTGTCCGCCCGGGCGTGTCGACCGGTTCGGCCGAATACCACGGCCCCCAGGCGCCATCGGGCAGTTGGGCGCGAATCATGGCGGTCATCCCGGCCATATCCTGCGCGGTGAGCGCGACCATGCTGAACGGCTTGTCGCGGGTGAGTTCCTTGACCTGCGCGCCGACCTTGGACACGAGATCACCGGGCACCGCGCCGGGCGCGAGTGCGGGCCTGCTGAGATCGCCGGGGATGGCGGGGCGGGTTGCCGCGTCCGGAGCCGGAGCTTCGACGGGAGCGGGATTGCCCGGGGCAGAGAGGTTTTCATCGACCGGTGCGCCGGGAGTCGCCGGCGCGGGAACGCTGCCGGGCTCGCCATCGGCGGTGGGTGGGGCCGCGTTCGGATCCTGCGGTCCGGGTGCGGCGATGAAGCGGGGTGCGTTCGGATCGGCGGGCTTGTCCAGTCGCGGAAGTCTGATCTCGTCCGGTAGCTGCACCCCGCCCGGTAGCTCCAGCCCGGCCGGAATCTTGATGGACGCGGGCAGCGGAATGTTCCGCAGGTCGGACAGGCGCAGGTCCGGTAGGTCGAGCCCGGTCAGCTCGCGCAGCGGCAGCACCAGATCCGGCGCGGAGGCCAGCGCGACCTCGGCCATGTTCGCCGGTATTGCTGCCAGATTGCTCTCGTCGACAGACCGAATCTTCGGCGAATCGCTCAGTCCGAGCATGCCGAAGGGTGCGGTCATGGCCAGGATGGTGACGACCGGGAGGACATAGGCGTTTTTCGGTCTGCGATATGGCACGAGTAGCTCCCATTCCAGGTAAACCCGTCGAACTTTGCCGGGATGCCTTGGTTGCGTCCTGACGGCTCAACGATCACACTAGTCACAACTGTCCCATAGTCTGAACCTGTTGTTGAGGATTAGCTGCGGTAACTCGAATGTAGCTTCGGCTTACAAGAGAACGGGTATGACATGCCGAACGGACACTTACACGCACTTCGTCGCCGCCGACGTCTCTTGGCCCTATCGCTCGCCGCCACGACCATGGCGGGCACGTCCGCCGGCCTGCTCTGGGCCTGGCCCGACGGGGAATTCCGGGTAACCGCGAGTCCCGGACACGGGCGCGGGCTGAGCCAGAACGGCGCCTTCGATCGCGCCATGGACGGCAATACCGCCGAAGCGATTCTCGCCCACTACTACCCGGGCGCCGAGCTGCACACCATCGCCTCCACGCCCATTCGGGTGCGTCTGCAGCAGCAGGACGACAGCACTCTCGACGTGGAGTCCGAGTCCGGCCTGTACGTCGCCGGCCGCCGTGTCATCCCCGGCCAGGCCGCGCACCTGACCCCCACCGAAACCGGCGCCGACGTGGTCATCACCACCGGCTGCGACGGTGAGGTGCTGTGGGAGGGCTCGACCGACGATCCGTACATCTATCCCGTCGAGGACGGCTCCGATCGCCCCGCCGAGGAACACCTGCGCCTGTGCGGCGGCAATGCCTATCGCGGCGTGCTCGGCGTTGCCCTCGAGGACGGCGCCTATCGCACCGTGAACGAGGTCGACATCGAGGACTATCTGATGGGCGTGGTCCCCTCCGAGATGGTCCCCAACTGGGCCGACAAGGGCGGCGCGGAAGCACTGCGCGCGCAAGCGATCGCGGCCCGCTCCTACGCGCTGGCCGAGGATCGCTACACCTACGCCCAGACCTGCGACAGCACGGATTGCCAGATGTACCCCGGCACCGAGCGCGAGGATTCCCGCACGTCCGAGGCGGTTCGGGTCTCGGCGGGCAAAGTGCTTGTGCGCGAAGGCCATATCCTGCGCGCCGAGTATTCCGCCGCCCCCGATTCCGGCATCCCCAGCATCGAGAACCTGACCGTGGGCCCCGCGATCAGCGAGTTCCCCTCCGCTCCGACGATGGTCGATCCCACGGTCCCCACGTACCAGGATCCGGCCTATCAGGATCCGGCCTACGGCCCCACGTACCAGGATCCGACGTATTCGGATCCCACCCTCCCGACCGATTCCGAATACACGGTCCCCCTTGATCTCCCGAGCCTCCTGAACCAGATATTCCCCCCGGTAACCCAGGAGGTGGAACTCGGCCCGAACCAACCCCGGGTCCCCGCCCCCGCGACTCCCGAGCCCCTGACCGCCGTCCCACCGCACGTTGCTACGGGTGGCTACGCCGGCGAATAGTCACCCGCACACTTTCGCCTCTTGCCCTGTGCCGCAGTACGATCGCTGCCTCGGATACCGAATAGGATTGGGCAACAACAGTGATCGATCACCAGGACTACATCGACGCCTGGGGCATCGACAAGGTCTTCGAGTACCCGCGCGCGGAGTGGATCAGCGAGTATTCGGCCCCGCCGGAGGTGTATCCGGACGTGGATTTCATCCCGACGGATATGTCGTTGTTTTTCACCTCGTACCTGGAGGGCGGTCGTTTCCACCTCTACGACCGCATCAATCTCCGGGTCGAGGATGACGAATACATGCCCCTGGTGATTGTCGGCGCGATCCCGGCCGAACCCGATTCGATGCTGTTCTGTTTCGAAGGCAACGACGGCCGCGTGGTTCTGCTCGGCGCCGACAGCGGCACCCTGGAGTTGGTGAACTCGACCTTCAGGTCTTTGACCGTGTTCCTGTACCACTTCGGACGGTTCATCGACGCGGACACCGGGATCGACAGCCGCGCGCAGCGAGCGACGTCGCTCCTCGAGGATCTTCGTGCCATCGACGGGGCGGCGTTCAAGGATCCGGCGTCGTGGTGGACGGTCGTATTAGCCCAACTCGGCGCGACGGTCTGAGGGATCGAATTCCCGGGTCGGCGACATCGTCGATCCCGCAGAGATCGATGATCGGAACATGCAGTCCGGGAAGCGAAGTCATGGCAGTTGAACCGGCCTTGTTCGAATCGGCCATCCACCAGATCCGGCATTGCGACCCGCGCGAGCGATTCGAAGCCTGCGAAACCGTCGTCGACTGGATCCGGGCTGAGCCCGGAACAGGGAGCCGCCGCGGGCCGGGCACTGGCCGAGGCCGCCGTTGATGAGCGCGATGATTGCGTGCGCGAGGCGCAGTTCAACGCACTCGTCGAGTTGTGGGCCGCGGACCTTGTCGGGCGCGCCGAACTCGGTGCCCTGTCCAGGATTGCGAGGCCATCCCTCAATCCCGATGCGGCCGAACATCTGTCGTTTCTCGAAGAGGACTACGGGCCTCTGGTTTCGGAGTCGTAGACAACCTCGGGATCCGGAGATCGAGTTGACCGGGGGAGCGTCGCCCTCGGGTGGGTGGACGCGAATCGGCGCGCCGGCGGGGATCGATTGACATGTCGCGCCGGAATAGCGTCGTCGCTCGGGGCCGTGAGCCCAGTTGGGCGGATCCTGAGGTCATTTGAGATTAAACCAGTTGAACCGCAGAAGATGCGGTCGAAGTCGTCCTTCGGCGCCTCTGTTCCACGGGGTGGTGTGCTGCGATCGGCATTCGCGCCGGCAATGGACTCGCGTACGACATCGTTCGCCGTGTCCCTGAATAGCAATCGACCTCGAGTAATAGGGAATTGCCATGGATATTCGCGCATGAGTTGGGGTGGCGATTGGCTCGGTGAACGGGATACTGCATTCCATGATCGCCGGATGTCGCTGCGTCCTAAGTGAATCGGTATGCCAGAGCATATGTGACTGTGGAGAAGCCTTGGCGCAGAGCTGAATTGCGATGTGAACAGCCATGATGTTCCGAACTGACACTTCTGTCGGTGCTCGCTCGCTCGATAGCTTGTTACTGCAGAGTTGGTTCGGTGCAACGTATTTCGAGGCCCGCCTCGCGCTCGTTCGCGTGACGAATTACGATCACGCATGTGTATACTCCGCCTCGTCAACATTGTCCGGTGACGTTGTGTCGCAGGGCATTACGGACGGTGGGTTGAGATGAGTTAAGAGTGGGAGTGCCGCCTTGATTGTCCGGGGGCCCGGGTGGCGGATTTGTGCTGCTGTCCGATGTGGGGAGTTCGGCTGGAGGGAGCCGGTATCGACTCGTCGGCGGTTTCTTTCGGCTCCAATCGGGCCGGAAGTCGGGTGTCCGTGTCGACGGATCGAGTCATAGGGGTTTCAAGCCGTGCATGCAGCGTCTTTGGTGGCGTGGTTCAGCCAGGTTGTAGATCATGAAGAGATGTCGGTAGTCGCCGGTCGATTGGGTGTCGAATTGTCCGAGCGAGTCGCCCAGGGGCGACCCACCGTCGCGGATCTGTGCTTGGTGGCAGATGTGCTGGGTCGGAACGTCCTCGACCTACTTCCCGGAACCGTCGACCTTCTGAACGGATCTGGCGACGATCTCCTGCGGAGAGACGTCGAGTGCACTGCATAGCTGATACAGCTGTGTGAGATCCGGCGAGCGTTCACCGTTCTCGAAACGTTGAATCGTACTCACCGCAACTCCCGAGGTCGCCGCGAGCTGAGGGCGCGTGAGCCCGCGGCGGGCCCGCGCGGCACGGAGCTCGTCACCGACGGCGCGGTTGAGGTCGTCGAGGTCCCGCAATTCCATACGGACCATTCTGAGGTCCGAACGGCGTAGTTGCAAACACCACCCGGAAACTCAAGGCTTAAACCTAAGTGTCTGGAAGTTCACAGCGACAGGTCCGTACGGACTTGTGAAGAGTCCAAACGGACCTTACAGTGTTCCGTATGGACTTGATGGACAGACAAATCGCCGATCGTGTCAGCTATGCGATGGATGCGATCGGTATGGATTCGCACACCCTCGCGGCCCGAACCGGCCTCGCGGAGCCGGTGCTCGCGCTGCGACTGCGTGCCGCCGGCTCGTTCAAGCTCGACGAATTGCTGCTGGTCGGGAGTGCGCTGGGCTGCGATCCGATCGGTCTGCTCCCTACCGCCGGACATGCTCGGGACCGGGCGGAGGTGTCCGCGTGATCGACGTCCTGATCGTCGGTGGCACCTGGGCCCCGTATGGCGAGAGCGTGACCGACACCTTCTCGCGCGCGCTGGATCTGAGTCGCTTCGCACCGCGCATGATCCCGTATCCGGCCGAGTACGGCGGCAGCATGTCCTACGCGGAGAGCAGTGCGGCGGGGAAGGCCGCACTGCTCGAAGCGATCGAGAAGTCGCGGAATCGTGTTGTCGTAGCCGGGTATTCGCAGGGCGCCGCAATCGCGGGCGATGTGGCCGCAGAGATCGGCCGCGGCCTGTGGCCCGGGCTCGACGTCGCCGCGTGCGCGCTCATCGCCGACCCCTTGCGCCCGGCGGGTGAATGCGTCGGCACGGATCCCGGCGGCTACGGCATCGCCGGTCAGCGCTGGGTGACGGATATACCGACGTACTGGGCCGCGGCGCCGGGTGATCCCATCACCGCTCTGCCCGCGGGCAATGCCCTGCGCCTGGTCGCCGATCTCTCGCAGTACTTCTGTATGAACAGCCCCGAGGCCGCCCTGACCTGGGGGCGAAGTCTGGTCGACACCATCGTGCACCGCCGAATCCAGCGCTGGTGGGCGCCCCGGAACTGGAGCGCCTGGAGCGGGGCGCTGGCCTATGCCCGCGGCTATCTCACCGACGGCCGGCACACCGTCGACTATGTGCGGCACGGCCACGCCGCTCGCCTCGCCGAAACCATCAACCGGGAGATCGCCTGATGCACAGCGAGATTGATCCGAATCACCTGTACCTGGATCGCGCCGCCCTGCACGATCTCGTGCGCATGCTGCGGGAGATCCCGGAACTTGCGGTGGATCTCGAGGATGCGGTTACCCGGCGCTCTCGCCTCGGCGACCCGAACCTGCGGCTGAGTTCTCGCTCCGGTGATCAGCCGCTGCCGTTCAGCCCTGCCGCGTCCCGGGCCCGCGATCACCTGCACGGTGTGCTGGTGTCCTGGGTGCGGCTGATCTGCGAGCAGCGCGGACTCGACTATTCCGGGGGTACGTCGACGGGCGGACTGGCCCGCTGGCTGGACCGCAACGTCATCGCCCTCGCCATGACCGAGGGCGCGGAAACCGCACCCGGTGAGATTCGCGCCGCGATCCAGGCGGCGCTGCACGTCATCTGCCCGCCGACTTCGCGGATCGAGGTGGATGCCGCGCAGCTCGAGGCCGCGCGCAGCGCCCGGTTGAACGTCAATGGAATCGCGACGCTCGCCAGGGAAATGGGCGAAGCATTCCAGTCGATCACCGTTCGCAGGATTCAGACTCTGCGTGATGCCGGCAGGATTCGCCCGGTGCCGGGGCCGTGGGCGCCGGACTGGCCCGAGCTGTTCGTGGTGGGGGAGGTGCTCGAAGCTCACCTCGCGCACCCCGTGCGTAAGCGCCGGAGCAAGGCGGCGGAGCCGCACCGGCCGCTGCTGCACATCCGGGAGAAGATCGCCGGCTGAGCCCGGCACCGTGGTGATCCACCGAAGTCCCAGTCCTCCAAGAGGACTGGGACTTCGTCGTTGTCGGAGAGCAGAGGTCCCGAGATGCCGAACGTGGTGCGGCGGGAGGTGTAGCCAGGGTTCGTGCTCGCGCCGTGCTGCTCGGGAACACCATCCCACCTGCGATTTCGGTGAATCTTCAAGATGGGTGTTGACTTTTGAATCCGCTTAAGTGAAGCTATGTGCAGCGCCACAGTTGCGCCTTCATCCCGAACTCACGGGAAACACACTCTCTGGCAAGAGGTTCCAACCTCGTCGGCCTCCCAAGCTCTTCACCCCGAACCCCCGGTCCGCTTCCGGACCGGGGGTTCGGTCGTTGAGGCCTGCCTCGCGCCTTCGAATCAGGAGCAATCGCAATGCTTTTCGGTCTCACCATCGATCAGTGGATCACCGTCGGCTCGTACATCGCGCAGCTGATCGCGATCATCGTCCCGCTACTCGTGTAATCCGCCCCGCGGCCCCTGCTTCCAGAGCGGCAATCGGGGTCCGCGGCGCTGTCGGAAGGAAACATCATGCGTATCAACAGGGTTCCCGAACCCGCTCTGGTGCGATCCGTACTCGTCGCCATCACCGGTGTCGCGGCCTACCTGCTCGGCAGGCAGGTCGGTACCGAATGGATCGAATCCGCACTCACCCTCTACGGCCTGCTCACCCCCGTCATCGCGGGAGCGCTCATCCGCCCGGCCGTGACGCCGGTGCGATCACCGGGCGGTGAGGACTGAATGCAGACCTGGCTCAATCCCGACTTCGTCCAGGCGATCGGCCTGGCGATCGCCACCGTGATCGGCGCGGTCACCGCCTGGCAGGCCCGCGAGGTCGCCAAACTCCGCGAACGCGTTGTCGCCCTGGAGGATCAAGCCGCCAGCGATCAGCGGCGCTTTCGCGACGCGATCCGCCTGATCCGCGCCCTGCAACGCCACATCGACGAGCTCCTGGCCTTCTTCAAACTCCACGTCCCCGGCCAAGAGCCCCCGACCGCGAGCTACAAGATCCCAGCGACGCTCGAAGAAGAGATCTGACGGTTCACCCCGTCGCCCAGCCCATGCGGCCGGCCCCCGAAGCCTCTCGGTAGGTACACAGCGGGTTGAGAGCCTCGCCGCATGCCCGCTCCCCAGCGCGCCCGTCTCCCGCAGGTGGTCCGCGGTCGCAGACACGGACGCGGCGCTGGGGCGCACGGTCCCGCCCCCGAGTAATCCCCTCACTTCGGGGGCGGGACCCCCAATCCACACGATTCCGCGCCCGGGGAAGGGCGCGGAATCGGTCATGCCCTGAATCGGAAGGACCGAACCCTATGTCCGGCAAGGAAGTAATCACCTCAGTCAGCTTCGGCCACCAGCCCCCGCCGCAGTCGGACTACGTGGAAACCGATACCGGCCAACTGGTTACACCGGAGTTCCTGTCCTTCCTCCAGCAGACCCTGACCGGCAAACTGGCCGAGCACAAGCCCGACGAGACCCTGGATCCCCAGGTTCGCGCGCTCGCCGAGGAACTCTCGATCATCCACCTGCCGGAGTGGTACAGCGAGGTGGGCCGAAAACTGGCCGACCCCACGGTGACCAGCATCAAGCAGGCGACCCGCGTAGCGGAGTACCTCGTAAAGCGCGGTGTCCGAGTACATCCCGACCTCGAAGAGATTCGCTGGACCCCCACCCCCCTCGGCCCGCCCGGCGCCTTCGACACCGGCATGCACATCACCCGCGATGAGAACGGCGAGTGGCCCCTTCCCGATCCCGAGTCCTTCTACGACCTCGAAGAGATCCAGGTCAAACAGACCGAGGAAGGGATCTGGTCCGCGACCCATCCCCGCGGCCTCTCCGCCGAGGCCCCCACCAAAACCGATGCCTACGCCGCGATGGTCGACCAGCTTCGACAGCGGATCGAACAGGCTCGGCGCGCTCGTGAGGAGTGATCATGACGAGCACTCTCTACGGGCCGGCTAGCCCGCCCTCCTGGGTCGGCCAGCGGTCGGCGGCTTGGAACCTGCTGACCGCTGACGGCATTGCGCAGTCGAGCCCAGCCGACGGCGCGACCACAGGGGGAAGGGTTCACAACGTCTCTGTCAGGGATGGAGTGGCGGCCGCACTGGAATACGCACGTACCCGAAACGTCCAAGAGTTGCTGTCGGGATCTGCCGGCAATCAGGTGAAACCTATCGCCGACCCATTGGATGCGCTGATCGATCCGTCCAACTCAACCGGCGATATTGGTCCGGTCCCCACCTTGGCCGAGCTCGCAACTCCAGGTCTGAGCGAACAGCCGAAGCCCCAACCCGTCCCGGAACCACAGAAGCCGAGCGTCGAGCGGCCGGTACAGTCCCAGTCCAATCCGGCCGCGAACCGCAATCCGCTGTACGAGCCACCAATCTCGGTTCCGGGAGCGAAGGCCGAACCCGAAGCGAGCGTCCCGCCGACCAGCCTGCTGGACATGCCGAACCTCGAAGGTCACGGCGTCGGTGATTCCTGGAACGGGATGCTCGACAAGCGGCCGGTTCGCTACACCATCCCTGAGGGGAACGGAACGAACTCCGTTGATCTCGAGATCACTAACCCGGACGGAACTGTCGATCGCTGGCGTATAGCACGCGACGAAGCCGGAGGGCTGCAGCACTGGCACGACGATGCGAACGGCCAGTCCTCGTATGCCGTACAGGTCACCGCTGGATCCAACTGGGAAATACAAAGTTTCGCTCCCGGAGTGTCCACGTCTGGCGCGCCCAGCAGCGTGCTTCAGGCGGATCCGGATCTCAGGACGATTCAAACGCCCTCCTTCATCGACGGGGTCCAAGTTGGAACCGACGTCGGGAAGCTGAACGCTTTTGGGCTCTACGACAACTATCACGTCGACAACTTCGGGAATCTCACGATTACGCACGCGCGTCCCGACGGTTTCGGTGGGGTCGATAGCAAGTTCTATCAACAGTGGGACAGAAACAGTTGGCGGCTCGGCGAAGATGGCCAGTTCTGGGAAGTCGGCCCTGACCTGCAGGGGAGGATAACCAAGGGCAGGACGGTGGAAACCCCCACCGGCACCCACATCTATTTCATCGACCACAACAATGTCCTATTCGATTCTTTCCGTGGTATTCGTACACCTCTCGGAACGTCGCCGGCGTATACCGATCGATATATCGATACCAAGCTGCTGAGAAAATATAGTGACGGTACGGCTGTCGTATTTGATAGTGATTTCAATATCGTTTCGCTGTCCGGTGTGCCGGATCGTCGGGATGGAATACAGAGGGCGATCGACGGAATTGGGGCAGCTCCAGGAAGTATCAAACAGGCTGTAATGTCCTGGTTTTCCAGGACAAGCGGTATGGACGCACTAGCGAACTCTGCAGCCAACATCGGCAATCCGTACTACAATCCGCCAACGACGCTAGAGCGAATAGCAACCTTCTCGGAAGGAATAGCGGATCCGGTAAAGTTCGCCGGTAGTATTGTTCTCCACCCATATCTGACGGTTTCCGAATGGGCAGGTCGCCATATCTTGGCGGGGGGTCTGTATGGAAGTTCGTACTTCGCTTCTGGTGATACAAAACAGGATCTAGCTGGAACTGCCGACGACATACTGGATGCGTCCCCAGGTGCGATGGACGCGGCGATTAGTGCTGGCGTCGTGCTGCTGCCTATGGCAGGTTCCATATTTGGAGGTATTGGATCCGGTGCAGCTTCTCTGTCGAAATTGCTCAAGAGTGTAACGCCGGCAATCAAGTTGCAAGGCAATCTCTATCCGCGTCAACGTCAGATCAAGAATGCTTTGGAAGCAAGCGTACCATTCCGAAAGATTGCTGGTCCGGCTGCATCCCGAATTCGGCAAGACGTGGGTATTGGGATGGAAGGGCTGGCAGGAGGCCTGGCATCGGCAAGGATGTGGGTTTCAGATTCGACCACGCGTATGGCGAACACGCTGACTTCCGCGTCGATAGTAATCCGGTCTCTTGGAAATCAGATCCGACTGCCCGGCTTGGTACCAATCGGCCCCGATTTGACCAGGTGGCGACGTTTCAATGTCGCTATGGCAAGGCTACCGGCAGGCCCACTGCGTCCACCGACTTTGTCGCAGGTTAACAATGGCCTACCAGCTTGGCGGTTGCCTCCATATATAAATCCATCTGAATTGTCTGGGCCAGAAATTGCTCTGAGTAGCAAGGCATTCGGACTCCTTAAAAATCCCTACATAACTCAGGGAGCTCGAAAAGGGCAACTCAGAAATCTGAACCTCGAACCTCGAACGAAATATGTGCATACAGACAGTCATGGTCGACGTACGATCATTGTTACAGACCAGAACGGTATGCCTACCTATGTCCAAGCATGGGCGAGTGAACTGCGTGTACCGGGCACGGAAATCGTCGATCTCAATCCGCTGCTTCATCATCCGCTGCCTAATGTTGTATATCGAGTCGAGAAGAAGTCTGCAGAAGGAATCGACGAGTTCATGCTACGAATGGACGAATATGGACGTGTCGTTGAGGGATATAACTCGCGATTGAAAATTGCTACCGATGTGTTGCGGACTCGAGTTTCGGGTCAACAGAACACCTTCAATAAGGGGCAAACGAATCTTCCGCGCGGTCCTGTAGATGCTGGGCATGTTTTTGGTGCAGAATTCGGTTCGCCTGCGGAACGGATTTTCTATACGCATCAAATGCGATCCGTAAATCAGAGTCCGGGTCAGATGTATATGATCGAACGAGCGATTTCGAGATTTCTTAAGAAACCGGGAAACCCTAGCCGGGTAGAGTACCATGCTTCGATTGAGTACAGTCATCGGCCGGCTGCAGTTGGTTGGAGAGCTGTCGATGCGGAGCGCTTACCTTCCGCGTACTATATCAGGTATCGTGTGCCGGGTACTATCCAGTGGATTCGTAACGCATTTATCCCAAATTTCTGAACCGGAGGTGTCGGGTGGAAAATATTGTCCGGCAGCAGGAGCTAGTGAAAGCCATTGCCGAACGCCTTTGGGTTGGCGCTCCAGCTGAATGTATAAAGATCCGAGCTGTCTTTGTTGGTGCTGGAATATCTTATGGTTTGGAAGTTGAGACGGATACTCTGGATGAAAATGAGGTTTGTGTAGAAGATCCGTTTAACATTCCTCTAGAGATAGCCGAGTTGAGGGATAGTATGGCAGTTCCGGGGTTGGGAACCTGGTTCACTTTCGTTCTGACGATAACCCGTGCGGGTGATGTTACAACTGAGTTTGACTACGACCGGCCTAGTGATGATGCACTGCGCTGGTTGGATTTTTCAGGCGATTTGGAGCGGTACCCTCGTGATGTCACGCCTAAGTGGATGTCTGATGCAATCGAAGATCAATCGAGAATGTGAGTACAGTGAGGACTAGCTTATGACTGAGCAGATCTATTTCGCTGATGTTGTTGGTATTCTGGCAGTCCATCTGCGTGCTCAATTGCTGGAGCTATCGGATCCGGCAGCGGTGGTGACGAAAGTTTTTGAACCGCGACCAGCTCGGATGGTGCAGATCACCCGCAATGATCGAAAGGCTCGGGTAGACATCGAGGACAGGGAAGGCCGCCGTGGCGCCCACCTGATCCTCGACCGCCCCCGAATCGTCTTCGAATGCACCGACGACGCCGGCAACGCGGCCGAACTGGCCGCGCTGGTGCGCAGCATCGTGAACGCCGCAGCCCCCGGCTACATCGGCCCCGTGTGGTGCGACCACATCGAGGACGCCGGCATGGAGAACGACACCGACCCGGTGACCGCCGCCCCGCGGTACACAATCGTCACCGACCTGATCGTGCGGGGAACAGTCCTCGCGTGACTCCCCCGAAAACGCGGGAGTAACAACTGAATACCCATCCCTAGGGCCTGCGCAACATTCCCAAGGGAGATAAGAAAATGGCTCTGCCCTCCAGCAAGTTCATCGGCGCCGGCACCCCGAACATCGCCGTTACCGGCGGTGTTCTGGTCGCTCCGCTCGCTTCCGCGCTGCCGACCACCGCGGCCGGCACCATCGACCCCGCGTTCAAGGCCCTGGGCTACGTGTCCGAGGACGGCATCGAATCGCTGGGTGAGCGTCGCATCGAGTCCGTCAAGGACTGGAACGCCGACATCATCGCGCAGCTGCAGACCGAGCACTCGGTGCGTTTCGGTCTGACCCTGTACGCCGTGTGGGACAAGGACGTTCTGGGCGAGGTCTTCCACCCGGACAACGTCGTCACCACCGCCGCCACCGCCACCACCGGGTCGCTGTACACGGTCAAGGAGACCGGCACCCCGCTGCCGCGTCGCGCCTGGGTGTTCGACATGGTCAACGAGGACAAGAAGCTGCGCATCGTGCTGCCGAACGCCAAGATCACCGCGGTGACCGAGAAGAAGTTCGTCTCCACCGAACTGGCCGGCTTCACCATCACCGTCGAGGCGTTCAAGAACGACGCCGGCGTGAAGGCGTACCGCTACCTGGACGACGGCGTCAAGACCGTCTGATCCCGGCGGTCCTCGCGACCGTCACCATCCCGGCGGCATCAGCCGCCATTCCCTGACAGGGCTCGATTCCGAGTGGATCGAGCCCTGTCCGCCGACGGCACTCAGCTGTCCAAAATCCCCCAACGGCGGCGGTTATCAAACCTATGCGCAGGCCCGCCCGCCGCCGTTGGGACCTTTTGCTCTGAACACCGTCACGACTTTCACTCTCCGAACTCGAAAGGGTCTGCGTAACAATGACTTCCCCCAAAGCCCCCATCACCATCGCCACCCCGACCAAGGTGAAGGACGACTTCTTCTACCGCGTCGCCGGCGTCGAGATTCAGCTGCCGTCGCTGTCCTACCTGAAGCCGGGCCTGGTGCGCCGTATCCGCCGCCTGGGCGACGTCGACGCGATGTACACCCTGCTGGAAATGGCTGTCACCCCCGAAGCGCTTGCGGCCCTGGACGATATGGATCCGGACGCCTACCACGAGATGCTGGAGGCCTGGCGCGCGCACTCGGGTATCAGCCTGGGGGAATCCTAGGCCTCGATGCTCTGATCGAAGAGCATTCCGAGGCAATCGAATACGACCTGATCGTCCTCGGCCTCCGGCTCCGCACGCTCGGCCAGGAGACGCTGACCTGGGGTGACCTGCGGGCCATAGTCAGGTGCACGCCAACGGATTCCGCGTTCCAGCGCTCGGCGCACCCGGATGCCTATCGCTGGCAGTTGGACCAGTATCTGCTCGCGGATATGGCCGACTGCCTGCGCTGGCTGGTGTGGTCCAAGACCGATGACGCCAGGAACGGGCGCAACCGGCCCGAGCAGATCGCGCGGCCGGGACTCGAATCCAATCGCGAACGGGTCGGCACCGCCATGGGCGTCGACCAGATGAACGAGTTCCTCGGCTGGGGCTGAAGAGTCCATGGGCTCCATCGCCGGTGGCCGGGCACGCGAACAGTCAGCCCAGAAAGTGGATGTGAATTGTGGACAAGCAACGCCCACCGGCAATGAACCTGCCGGACATTCTTGCGATGACAACCAGCGGCCGGCCGCCGTCGGGGAAGAAGATCGCACTTCCCAGCGGTGCGGTATGGGAAGGCGGCCCCACCCCGGGGACCTCGCTCATCACCCTGCCCGACGAGGATCCGATTCTTGTCTCCGAGGATGGCGGGATCGCGCCGAACGCCATCGTCGGCCGCACCGGCCCCTTCGGCGCACTGACCCGAGCCTTCGAGGAGGTGCTCGGACATGTGCCGAGCTTCTTCACGAATCGGATGGCCTCCGAAGCCCTCAACCTATTGCGCGGCGTAACGGAACCTGCGAACACCGAGACCGAAACCCGGATTCTCAAAATCAGTTCCAAGACCACGCTGCTCAATCCCGGGAAGCGGAGTGGAAAGCCCGCCTCGGGCGAGACCATCGTCGAAGAGATTCTGGGGCAGGGGAATTCGGCGAGCGATGCGCCGATCCCCATTCGCAGGGCCTACGGCGGCCCCATCCATCGCGAAGAGCAGGCCCTGCTGCCCGGCGGCATGATCACCGGGCCGGGCGGCTCCACCGAGGACAAAGTCCTGGTGGCCGCGTCACCCGGTGAGTTCGTGGTCAATGCCGCGGCGGCGGACAACGTGCTGCCGCTGCTGGAATTGCTGAACTCCGGCTGGGTGCCGTCGGCGCAGTTCCTGACCGGAATGCTGAACGGGGTCGGCTCCGCCGATCCATCGGCCACGGCGAATCCCGGTCAGTGGCGCGACATGCTCGGCCAGGGCGTGGTCGCGGACGCCCTGGGCAGCCTCGGCAACGCCGCGATCGACGCGGGTGCGTGGGCCGGATCCGCGGTGGGTTCGGCGCTGTCGCCGCTGTTCGCGCCCGGTGGGCCGCTGGCCGCACAGCCGGGCACGGGTTCCGCGCCGTCGGTGCAGAGCCCGCAGTCCTCGACCGATTCGCCGATGCCATTGACGGCATCGATGCAGGCCACGCCTTCCGGGATGCTCGGTACTCTCGCCGGTTTGACAGGTGGAGCGGGTGGCGCGACCGGTGTCGATGCCACCGAATTGGGCTCTCTCGGAGCAGCTCTCGGATCCGGCGTCACCAGCGCCGCGACAGTGGCCGGTGGTCGCGTGGGTGCGGCCCTCGGCGAGGTCGTCAGCCGGATGCTCGGTCCCGCCGGTGAGATGGCTCCTAAGATCGGCGAACAGCTGGGCCAGCTGATCGGCTCGAGGTTCGGCGGTGAGCTGAATACCTCTATGACCCTGCGCGCGGAGCTCGGCGGACAGCCTGGGACCAGCCTCGGATCGAGTAGCGGACTCGGCGCCGGAACCACTGGCGGCGAAGGCATTCCGTCGGTCACCGACGGCACACCCGTGGATACGGGCTCTGCCCCGGAACCCACTTCCGGCGACAGCGGCGACCCCAATTCCGTTGTGACCAGCGCCGGGCCGTCCGCTACGACAGGTGGTGGAACCGAGGATTCGAGCACGGCTCGCTGGCAGTACATACCGCCGAGCGCGGATGGTAGTACCAACGGCGGTTGGGCGTACCTGACCCCCATCCCGAACGTCGACCGGACCGGTCTGCCCCGCGATATGCAGCTGTCGGCACTTATCGAGGACCAGCCCGACACAACTCGCTGGGTGAGTGGCACCAAGAGCCTGAGTTCGATTCTCGGCGGCAATTCAGACGCCCAGGAGCTCAAAGACGAAAGGCACCGGTACAACCCCAGCGAAGGAAACTTCACCGATCTGGTCAAGCTGGCTGCCAACGACTGGGGAACCAATGTCGGCAACCTGCTGAAGCCCATTTTGGGCGATCAAGCACCGGAAGCCCTGGGCAATCTCGCGCAATCGCTGCTCACGCCCCTCGGGGAGGCATACAGCGCGGCCGATCCCGACAAGAACTGGACGAACACGCTCGGCCAGTGGATCAGCAACCTGACGGGTGTCCCGTGGAAGCCGACCGGCACCGGCGGCTCGAGCACCGCCACCCAAATGACCAACGAACAGCAGATCGGCTACAACGCACTGACTTCCGCTGTCTCCGGCCTGCAGCAACACGGCCTGCTGGGCGGCCTGACCGGAGCCATCTCCGGCGCGGCTTCCACCGCGGGCAGCGTGGTCGGCGGCGCGATCGGCACCGCCATCGCGCCCTTCCTCGGACCGGCCGCCCCACTCGGCCCCGTCATCGGCCAGTTCCTGGGCTCGATGGCCGGCGGCATGCTCGGCGGCCAGCTCACCCGCCGTATCGAATGGGCCGGAAACGCGGTCAAAGAGCTGGTCGGAACCGGTTTCGGGCTCACCGATCTGGCCGACGGCCCGGGCGGTCACACCGTCCGCGGCGATATCTACAACTTCAACGGAACAGACCCCAAAAGCGCGTCGATCGCGGTGGAGCGGGTGCGCCGGCGCCGGGCTGTGGCGCAGCAACGCGGAGGAGGTATGGGGCGATGACCCACCAACTATTGGAAAGCCACGGCACGAAGGTCGTGCTGTGGGACGTGAACGGCCGGGTGTGGCATCTGTCCGGCACCAACGCCGGGCGCGAGGGTGTGCGGCTGTCACAGCAGGCCGGATACATGTTCGCCCCGGTGCAACTGCTGATCTCGGAGGGTGCGCGCCAGGACGGCGCCACCTTCGTACGGTCCGTGCGGGCGAAGAAGGAATGGGACTTCCTGGTCGTCATCTCCGGCGACGCGAAAGGCGCTGGGGCGGATCCGATTCGAGACTTTCACGCGGTGCACGATGCCTGGTTCCGCGGGTGGTCCACGGATAAGCCGGTGACGATCGGTTATTACACGCGGCATCAGGGCTGGCGCTTCCAGCAGGCGCAGCTCGATTCCGCCCCCGAACCGGTCGGTGATATCGACCCGGCGCGCAACGCGACGGCCGGGTACAAGATGTCGGCCACGGCGATGGATCCGCTCGAGCGCCATTTCGACGAGAACCAGGTGTGGACCAATACGTCGGGTCTGGACGAGGGCGTCGTGCGGCTGCGCAACGCCGCCGATCAGCCTGTGTGGCCGCGCTACACGATGAACGGCCCGGGGCGCTGGTCGATTCTGGACCCGTACGAGGGCGATCTGCTGCGTATGGTGCAGACCCCGACCCTGCAGGCCGGCGAGACGCTGCGCATCGACACGCATCCGCGGCATCGGACCGCGCTCGTGTACACCGGTAGCAACTCGAAGGGCCGCAATGTCTGGGGCCAGCTCGCCGGCCGCCGCTGGCTGCAGCCCATGCAGCCGTGGAGCACCACCGACATCACCGTGAAGGTGGAGGGCGGTACCACCGCCTCCAGCATCGTCGCGACCGTCACGCCCCGATCCTCGAGGCCGTTCTGATGAGCGCGGCCACCTGGGATCCGCACGCCGAAGTGCGGCGGATGGACGAGGCGTTCCAGGCGGATCAGGAACAGGCGCGCAATCCCGATGTGCTGGTGCGCTATTGGAACAAATTCATGCAGGAGGTGGGGGAGGAGCACAGCTACCTCTCCCTGGAATTCACCTACCCGCGCAATTCCGCGGGCGGCCTGAAGATGATCTGCCCCCGGGACATGGTGCACTTCGATCACCTGTTCAACAACGAGGACGGCGAAGACGCGACCATCCCGATCACCGTGAACACCAAGGGGTTCCGGTGGGACGGCTATATCACCAAGGCTTCCATCGTCCGTGACGACAACGGCGTCGAGACGGTCGACATCGAAGCCATCCACGCCTGGAATCACATCGCGACGATCTGCTGCTGGGCCTCGCCGTTCGCGCCGGTGCTGGCCCAGTTCCCCCGGCACCACATTCTGTTCGGCCCGGTGCGCACGCTGGTCACCACGTATCTGACGATGAATCTGATGCGGCTGCAGGCCCCGGGCTGGGCGCCGACGAACGCCGACGGCAAACCGATGTGGGAAGGTGTCGGCGATTCGCTGTTCCCCATCGCCGTCGTTCCGGTCGATCCGCTGCACGACACCAGCCGCTGGAGCGCCGCGTCGGCACGATTCGATATGGCGGACAAGCTGTTCCAGCCGATGCTTGAGGATTCCGGCGTCATGCTCACGGCCCGGTTCTTCCTGCCGGGCGAGGATGAACAGCCGGCGCCGCAGTGGTTCTTCCTGGACAAGCCGACCGTGGTCCTGGAGACCGTCGACAAGTCCGGCGTGACGGGCGATACCGGCACCCTGCTGGACGGGATCAAGTCGTGGATCGAGGAATTCGCCGATGACGGCACCACGCCGAAGCGCTATCCGAAGTTCGATTCGACCACCGAGTACGAGGCCGTCTACGGCCAGCCGGGCAAATTCGGCACCACCAAGAACTTCCCCTGGGTCTGGTACTTCGAAGGCGAATACTCGGGCATCGGCGCTTCCGAAGTAGCACTGCACAAGCCGACGGCCACGGACATCATCATCGGCGGGCGTTCCCCCGGCTGGGTGAACGCCGGCATCGAAGTCGTGATCAAGGGCCTGCTGTCGCTGATCGGTCTGGACTTCCTCTATCGCGGCCAGCTCAACGACGTCTTCCTCGCCTGGATGGTGTACCGGGACTCCGAACGCGTCCGGCGCGCCGGGCCCTACGCCTTCCGCGAGCTGTACATCACCGGCAGCGACAAGGCCTTCAACCTCGACGGCCTGGTCGCCGCACGTCAGGGCCTGCACCTCACCCGCGGCTACACCAGCCACAAGGTGACCATCGAGGACAACGCACCCTATCTGCTCGGCCGCGACTTCGGCCTCGGCGACCAGATCGGATTCGCCATGGGTCAGCTCGTGTTCACCGACTATGTCACCGAGCTGACCTTCACCGACAACCGCGAAACCGCGGCGGTCTGGCAGATCACGGTCGGCGACGGATCCGACGAGGAGGACTCGGTGGTCAAGGCCTGGCAGCGCCTGGGCCGCTTCGCCTCCGCCATCAAGGATCTGTCCACCGATGTCGGCGCCGATCTCGACCTGCTCATCTTCTAATCCCGCTGAGAGGAAACACCATGGCGGACATCAGCTTTCCCGCCCATCTCACCGTGGATCGTCAGCCGGACGTGGATGGGCTGCCGATTCTGAACGCGACATTCACGGTCTCGGACGAGGTGGCGGCGCTCGAGCTGCCCACGGGTCCCGCCGGCCCGCGAGGGCCGAAGGGGCGTCCACGCACCACATTCCGGAAGATGGGAGCGATCGCCAACGCCGCGGCCCGGCCCACCGGTCTGGGCGTGGACGATCGCGGTAGGTGGTGGCATCGGACCGACGACGACGGCATGGACGTCTGGGACGGGACCCACTGGCAGCATTCGCCGCACGCCGTCGGCCCGCAGGGACCGGTCGCCGCGCGCAATACGATCGACGTCGCACCGACGGTGCACAATCCCAAGCTCACGGTTCCCGCTGTGGAACTCGTCGGCAAAGGCGCCGATCAGCAGCTGAAGGCGACCGCGCCCGCGGGACTTCAGGGCCCCAAGGGGCCGGCTGGGGTATCAGGCGCCATCGTCAGCTCGCCGGACTACGACGATTCCACCAGTCCGGCACCCGGGTCCGTCTTCGCCTATCACCGTGCGTCGCAGCAGTTCCGGCCGACTCCGCCGCCGCTGGGCACCGGTCCCTGGTCCTGGTTCGGCAACGAGTTCGCCGGTGATCAGGAACCCGACGTCCCGGAACTGACGGTCGGAAACTTCACCGTGCCGGCGCAGTCGTTCGCGTGGCGTCCACTCGTTCAGGGACACGTCTACTACGGCGGCGCCAGCCCGACGGAGGTGACGGTGCGCCTGAACTATCCGACGGGTGAAGTGCTGGCGGCAACCCGCCCGAGTCAGGGCGGGTACCTGTATCTGCCCCTGCTCCCGACCTATCGCGAGGACCAGACGGTCAAGACGCTCTCGCCCACGTCCACCTTCGCCACCGTTCCGGCCGGTCAGCCCGCGAAGTTCGTGGTGCAGCTGACCAGGCTCCCCAACGGCAGCGGAAAAATCTGGTGGTCGCGCGGCGGAGCGTCGCTGGTCGTCCACGCTCAGCCCCTCTGAAGGAGGTGACATGTCCACCGTAAGTGAATATTTCGATTCGACGCTGGTGCGCGGCATCGACGAGGGGATCGGTTCCCCCGGGGTCGTGCAGTCGTTCCACGGGACCCCGCGTGACGGGGCCCTCGAACTCATGACGGGAACACCCGGGCCGCTCGGGCCGCAGGGCGAACCCGGCGCGGCCTTCCGCTGGGAAGGCGACATCGCCGATCAGGCCGCTCTGACCGCGCTGGCGACCAAGCTCGGGACCGCGCAGGCCGGCAAGACCTGGCGAGTACTGGCGACCAACACCCTGATGTACTGGAACGGAACGAGTTTCGACTCCTTCGCGGACGCGTTCGGGGCGCCGGGCCCGGATGGTCAGCCGTGTGTGCTCGACATCGGGACGGTCGAGACCGGACCCGTCGGCTCGGACCTGGCGGTCACGATCACCGGGACGAAGCCGAACCTCGTGCTGAATCTGACCGTGCCGCAGGGCGTCAAGGGTGAGAAGGGCGTTCCGGGCGGTCCCGGACCGATCAGGCAGGCGCCGGACTACGCGAACGGCACGCACGCCGCACGCATGGTTCCCGCCTGGGACGGCGCGGGCCAGAAATGGAAGCCGCGTCCGCACCCCGGTCTGCGCGGACCCTGGTCGATCATGGGTACCCAGGCCTGGGACGGCGGTGCGGGGTTCGCCCCGTCCATCACCACCACCAATGCCACCCCGATCACCGTCGCACAGCTGAAAATTCCCGCGCAGGATGTGGATTGGCGTCCGGTGATCACCGGCGGCGTCCTGGTCTACACCTCCGAAGCCATCGGCAACTTCAACACGCGTATCGACGCCGAAGTGCGCATCGATGCCGCGAACGGCCAGATCGTCGCGCTCGGCGCGGGCTTCCCCTTCGGCGCCGACAGCTACTGCTACTTCCAGCCGCACTTCGGCACCCAATCCATGACCCCGGACAGTCCCGTCGGGCTGATCCAGGCGGGCCGGGCCATCACGTTGTACGTGGTGCTGGCGCGGAATCTGGGCGGCTCCACCTACTCCTACCGGCAGGACAGTGCCCAGATTCTCTGCTGGGCGCGACCTGTCACGGCCTCGTGAGCCGGAGAGCACAATGACCAACGAACAGCACATCGTCTACGACGACAACATCATGATCACCATGCACGGTGTCTCCGATTCGATCGGACTCCCGTACACCGTGAACCCGCTCGAACTGGTCGATCGGGAGGCTCTGATCGAGCTGCGCGAAGGTCCCGCCGGCGGCCTCGGCCCCGAGGGCGACCCCGCCCGGCCCTGGCAGTGGCGCGGCGACGCAGCGAATCCCGCTGCGCTGCAAGCCCTGAATCTCACGACGGCCGACGCGCGTTCCGCGTGGCGGGTCGTCTCGGAGAACGCCATCTACTACTGGACCGGCTTGGAGTTCATCGCCTTCGCCGATGCGTTCGGGCAGCAGGGCAAGCCGGGCCCGGCGAACGTCCTGACGGGTTCCGCTGTCGCCGGTGCGCCCGGTTCGACCGCGGCGGCGCAGGTCACGGGTTCCGCGCCCGGCCAGCACCTCGCGATCACCTTCCCGCGCGGTGAGCGCGGCGACGCCGGGGATCCGGGAGCCGCGGGCCGTATCCAGGACGCCGACGACGTCCTCATCGACGCGGAACACCCGCTCGGACAGGACTATCTGCTGGCGTGGAACACCACGCTCGGCAAGTTCGTCCCCACCCCGAGTCCGCGACCGGGCGGTCCGTGGGCGGTCGCGAAGAATCAGTTCTCCGGCGGCACGAACCTCAACGACCCCAAAGTCCTTGCGGCCATCACGATTCCCGGACAACCGACCGCGTGGCGGCCGCGCGTGCAGGGTTCGGTACGGGTCCGCCCGGAGGGCGGCGGGTTCGGTACCCGCGCCGACGTCGAAGTGCGAGTCGGCGGCCCGAGTGGCGCCCTCGTGGGCTACGGCTACGGCTACGACATTCAGAACTGGGACTGGGCACTGATCGGCCCGCGGTTCGACTTTCCACCAACGCAGGCGAACGGATTCGGTGTCATCCAGCCGAATCAGACCATCACGTTGTACGTGATCGCGAAGCGGGTCAAGGGCGATCGGTCGTTCGCGGTCGACAACACCGGGGCTCAGCTGATCGTCTACGCGGATCCTGTCTGATCGGCGGCCGTTCGGGCCCGATCACGCGCCACCGGCGTCGAACTCGGCGCGAGGCGCGTCGACAGCGCTTTCTCTCACGGTTCATCCACGAGCCGTTCCGTTTGCTTCGCGGGCACGCCGACGTCGGCGTGCCCGCATTCTCGAAAGGACCAATCTCATGGCTGATCTTCCTCCGCTGAAGTACGGCAAGGTCATCGGACGCTTCCTCGCCAATGTCGCCGACGGCCCCGATCTCGGCGATCTGCCGGAGTTCCTGCCGCTGGCGGGCAGCGTCACCTTCACCGCGGACGCGCCGAAGGTGCTCGTCGCGGGCGCTCAGCCGGCACCGGCCACCTACGTGCAGCTGCCCGAACACTATGTGTGCCAGCTGGACGAATTCGGCTACCTCACCTGGCGGGGCAAGCGCGGCGTGCGCCTGGTCGCGCCGGGTGCGGCGACCAATCCGACGGAATGGACGTGGCGGGTCTCGTTCGACCTGAACTACGACGGCCGTCAGATCCCCATGGACGCTTTCAATTTCGAGGTCGGCGAGTATGTGGCCGGGTCGAACCCGGAGAATCCGGATGAGGGCTCCTCGGGTCTGGTCGATCTGACCCTGGCCGCTCCGGTGCCCGCCAGCGCCGGCAATGCCGTTGTCCGCGGTGAGCGTGGCGCCGGGGTGCAGATCGACGGTCAGGTCGCCGCGTACAACCAGCTGCCCGCCGCTCCGGCCGAGGGCACGCAGTACGTGGTCACCGCCGATGGGCTGCTGTACGTGTACCACGCGGCCGCGGGCGGGTGGACTCCGAACGGTCAGGGCATCGTCATCCGTGGCCCGGCGGGCACCACCGAGTGGGCCGGCATCACGGGCAAGCCCACGACATTCGCGCCGACCATCGGCGCGACCGCCACTACGGCGGTAGCCGGTGACGACGCTCGCCTGAACGATGCGAGAACGCCACTGCCGCACGCACATCCGGCAAGTCAGATCTCCGACGCGACCGCCACCGGCCGGGCTGTGGTCACCGCTGCGGATGCAGCCGCCGCTCGTACCGCGATCGCCGCCGTCGCCAGCACCGATACCCGGCTGACCGACGCGCGTGTGCCGACTGCCGCCGGCCAGATCTACGACATCGCGTTCAAGCCGCAAACCGGAACCCGCGCCGTGGGTGCGGGCAATGTCATGCCCGAGGGCCTGCGCATCGAACGGCCGATCAGTATCAGCGCGATCACCTACAGGGGCGAGACCGCGGGAACCGGCAACCTTGTCGTAGAACTGCGCAAGAACGGCGCCGCCGTCGCGGGCACCGCGGCCACGATCGCGGCCGCCACGCATGCGGCCGACACCGTGGTCACCGCTGGCGGGCCGTGGGCTTTCGCGGCCGGCGACCGTCTGACGGTGTTCATCACCACTGCCGACAGCCCGGCGGGTAAGGGCCTGCAGGTGAGTCTCAAGGGGGTGACGGTCTGATGCCGCTCATCGTGGTCACCGGAGGGGCCGATCTCGTACCAACCGCCATGACGAAGAACAACGCACAAGCGATGCCTTCGGATGGCTGGGCGGTCATCACGGGATGGATCGCGGACGCCGGATTCCCGGGTTCCGTCGTTGTTGGAACGAGCAACGAGGGGCTCAAAGCGATCGGTGCGAAGGACTCGGCGACGTTGAATGCCGCGGTGAAATTCAGCGGTGCGACAACCGGATTCGGTGGTGTCACTTCGTTGCAGGCTCGACTGCGTGTCAACAATGTGACCGTAGCGACCAGCAACCCGGTGGACGGCCCGAGCGGAACCATGGTCGTCAGTGCGACGGTCGACATCGCGTCGGGGGACATCGTGACCGTCGAAGCCAACGCAACGGTCGCCATGGGCGGCGCGGCGGGCAGCGTATCGGCCGGTGCTACCACCTATGTGAGGTTGGCCTGACCCACCGGGGTAATGGAAGGCCTCGTCGACGTCATCCAGTGCTCACTGGCATCTACACAGATCGGGGACGACATGTCCTGGACCGGAGATCCCGTCTGGCTCGCGGATGTACTCCGCGCGGCCGGACTTCGGGTCATCGAACACGACGGCTGGCGCGAGCGCGGTCACGGAGACTTCCGCGACCTGCGCGGCGTGCTGTGCCACCACACCGCGGGCGGCGGCACCCAAGACTGGCGCATCGTCCAGTACGGCCGCCCGGACCTGGAAGGCCCACTGGCCCAGTTGGTTCTGGAACGCGACGGTACCTACCGCGTGATCGCGGCGGGTGTCTGCTGGCACGCGGGCCGTGGTTCCTGGCCCGGCTGGCCGACTGACAACGCCAACTACCACGTGATCGGCATCGAGGCGGTCTCCCGGGGCGACGGATCCGATTGGACCCCGGCGCAACTCGACGCCTACAAGCGTGGCTGCGCCGCGATCCTGTCCCGCATCGGCCGCACCGCTGACGACTGCGTGGCCCACCGCGAGTACAGCCGCGAAGGAAAAATCGACCCCGCCGGCATCGAGATGGATTCGTTCCGCCGCGATGTGCAGGCCTTCATCGACGGAGAGGACGCGCCGATGAGCGCAGCCGAAGTCAGTCAGATTCAAGAGTTCATCACCGCGTACTGCGGCCCGATCGGCGCCGACGTGAAGGACATCCGCGAGCAGCTCTGCGGCGAGTCCCAGCGCGACGCAGGCGAGTTCGACGGCTGGCCCCAGCTCGGCAACCGCACCCTCGTGGACGCGGTCGCCGACATCCTGACCCGCCTGGAACACCTGGAGAAGTAGGAGGATTCATGCCCGCGAGCTCACGTTCCGTCTCGGCATGGACGCCCGGGGCACCCCGAACGCCCTCCCAAACCGGTAGCGCCCGCCGCGTCGGAAACGTCTACAACTTCAACAACATGGCCGAACAGGCCACCTTCCAGCGCGTGCAGCGCGTCAACAAGGGCGTCGCGATCAAGCGGGCCGCAAAGCGCTAGGCCTGCGCGGCAACCACTTCCAACGCTGAGCCGCCGCCGATCGAACTGACAAGGCCCGGTTCATCCCAGATCCCCATTCCGTTCGCGGAGTGGGGATTTTTCATGCCCAGATTCGGAAGGCGGATCAAGCTCGATGTCGAATCCCTTCATTCAGGACGCTGGTCCGCCTTCCTGGGTAGCCCCGCGCTCCGCGGCGTGGAACCTGATGACCGCCAGCGGCCTCGCCCAACAAGAGTCCGCTCCCGGTGTATCGGGTAGCGGCAGAACCATAGATCTCACGGTCAAAGACGGTGTAGCGGCGGCCCGCCAATACGCCCGAATCCGCAATGTCGAGGCCCTGACCCAAAACCCGCCCGTCACCGCGCAGTTGATCGGGTTGACCATGAGCCCGGATGCGGTCGGCGGCCCGGCGGGGCCGGTTCCCCACGTACCGATGCGGCAGGACAACGAGCAACTGCCGGTAACACAGGGCGGCCCCGCGGCACCGAGCACGACGCTGCCCGTTCCCTCGAATCCACAGCCACAGCTGCCGAATTCCCAACCCGCGCCACAGAATCCGAATGCCGCACCAGATCAGAACACAAAACTGGTCGCGGACGGCCCCATTCCCGGCGGGCCGGATCAAGTACCGCAACCGGTTGTGAAAGCGCCGCCCGTTGTCCCCCGAGTGGAGGGGCAGCCGTGGGTATCGGGCCCCAACCAGTCGAGCATGGTCGTGGAGGGCACCGGCGGCCAGACGATCGATACCACGACCTTCGACAAGGACGGGAATCCGGTCGAGCAGGTGCGGGCGGTTTCGGATGGCGAAGGCGGCGCGACGGTGTGGGTGGCCCACGCCGACGGCTCCCATTCGGTCACCTACATCGCACCCGACGGCACTCAAGACTCGTATCGAGTTCCGCCGGGCGGCGATCTCGTCACTGGTGCGACCTCGCACACCGTCGGCGACGGCAAGGGCAATTGGAAAACATTGGGGCAGAACCCTAATGGCACGCCGTCGCTCACGATCACCGAGAAGCAGCCGGACGGTCTCACCTACTACGTGACAGAGTTCGTCCCTGGCGTTGGTACGACGACGAATGCAATTCGTCCCGGATCTCCTGAGTTCAGCGCTCCCTGGCTGGTCGGACGCACGGGGATAGATGGCGCGGGGTGGCTTTCGTACACCGACGGGTCGACCAAATACATACGACCTGACGGAAGTTCGTATATCGAAGGCCAGCCCGTCAGATATGTCACCTTCAAACCGGGTACAGATCCGGTCAAAATAGACCCTTCAGTACTACCCGCCTCGATCATAACTCCCCAGAACACCTTCCGAACCGGCAAAGACGGCTACGGCTTCGACTACAGCAGCTTGCAGCTGGCCGCGGATCTGGAAACGATCGGCAAAGGACCCCAGCCGTGGGTGGGGCCCGACAACCCCTACGACCTGGCAGTCGCACGCCTGGCGTCGGCCAGGTACACGACCGAGGAGCAGCGAAACGATCTTCTGTGGGCCTTCTACGACACTACGAGCTATGAACAGAAGGTCCAGCAGGCCCAGGCGATTCAACGACTGGCCCAGATCGGAATCCAGCCCTACGCGGATCCTTCGATCAAGGACTACGTCCTCGCTCGTGAAACCCTCGACCGCCTAACCGATCCCAGCCAGCCACCCCGCAATACTCAACCACCACCCGAGCGCCCGAAAACGCCGAGCTTCGGTGACGTCCTCTACGACGTGTTCGTCGACCCGGCGGTCGTGCTCTGGCAGGCGATGAACGGCGAAGGAAATCACAGCGCGGGTGAAGTCGCACTGGCCGCTGCGGAATTCGGCTTCAACGCCTCCATGGTTTTCATGGTCCCGGGTGCCGGGGCCGCGGCACGAATCGGTATCGGTGCGATCGGCTCGGCAGCACGCGCGACCCGCCTGGTCGAGGCCCTGAGCTCTGTGCGGAACGCCTATGACGCAGCACGCATTGGCCGCCAATTCGGCGTTCAGCATTTAATAGACGACGCTTCGCGATTCGCAGCGCAACGTCAAAGGATTCCCTCTTCCCATATCGGTGCTCCGAACCCAGCCTCGAAACCGTTTGAACTGGGACCCGGTATCAGCGTCAATCCTTCTATCTCAAGAACTCCGAAAATTGTCGAGTTACCTGCGTCGCCAAAACCGAATGTCCCACTTCCTGCGAACTCGGGGCTGGTGCTTGAGAACTCGGCTGCAAAGGTTGCAGCGGCGCAGAGAAGCAGCACCGTCAGTACGACTGCGGCAGCCATGCGGGCGGCGCATATCACGACTCCGATACCTATCGCTTCTAATCCTGCGGCAGGACCTACAGGGCTTGTAAGTGGAGGTATCATCCACACGCTGAATGGGATTGTCCAGGCTATCGGCCGCATAGGGCGATCAGTGCCACTGCCGTCGGTGGCTGCTGTCGGAGTGCCCGGACGATTTGCCGATGCAGCCCAGCCAATAGGCGCAGCGCTATTTCATAGCCGATGGCGTCCGCCTAGAGGAGTTCGTGTCCCTGGAAGGCTGGAAGGTGATTATAAATGGGTGTCGGGTCATAGGACAAAAGCGAAATCGGAAACCACTCCCCGGAGGGGGACTCCTCCTCCTTCTTCTTCTCCTCCTCCTCTGAGCGCAAATGAACATACGTGGAGTCATGTTATTCGAGGTGAGATAAGCAAGGATGGAAAGGCCAAGGGATATCATCTACGGCCGGATGGAAAAGACCGTTTCGGAATAAAGACAACCAACTTGACCGCAAAGGATGAAAACGGAGTCTACAGGGGTACAGTTAACATGACGGCCCGGTATGGTTCTGAGGTTACAATCAAAACACGGCGAAGTTCTTTCTTTCCGGACAGTTGGTCGACTACTCGAGTGCAAATCGCGATTGAGGAGGCCGTTCAAAAAGCGGTAGTCCACGCGGACGGATCGTGGCAGGGATGGTATCGCGGAATCGAGATAAACGGGTATTATGACACTGGCACAGGCCTGGTTAAAACCGCATACCCGATCTTCAAGGGAGTTGAATAAGTTGGTTCGTGGAGACCTCTTCTTGGTGCGCAACGCGAGTGTGGGTCTGAAGTATGGCGACCTGGAAAGTGATTCGCTAACGGCTAGCTGGCTTATTTCTGATATTCAACGCGACATCGACGAGATTATTCGAATTATTGATTGTTTGTCAGGTGAATCTTCAAGCGAGGGTAGTTGCTTGTGGGAAGTAACCGGCAATGCCTGGCACGCGTGCTTTGATGGACAGTTATTGCGGCTGGATAACCTGTACAATGACAGCCTGGGACTGAGGGAAATAACTCGAGAAGACGCTCTTCTTGTAATCGCTCAGTATTTCCGGTGCCTCCAGAAGCTCGGAGACTTGTTGAAATTTAGAAATGCAGTCGATTCGTTTGCTCGAACGAGGGGTCGGCTACCGAACATGCCGTGGCCTCCCTCAATGTAGTCGACTCGAATATGGGCGGAAGTGTACATTTTATGTGCCCACAGCGCTTATCGTCCATATTCAAGAACTTGGGTAGCGCTCTGAAATATTAATTCATGGTCGGCTGTCGCGCTTGCTTCATCGGGGTATCAACGGCGAGTTGATCGCCTGCGGCAGTCGTTGTTGACGCATCGAGTTCGTGTTCGGATCACTTCGTATGTCTAGCGGGAATTAGGCGCAGCAGCCACCACGGCCGGTCCGGGAACTCCGGGCTGTAGAGGCGCGCCAGCAGCGGACGGACCTCATTGCTCGCTGGATCGCGGACCAGGATCTGATCGCGGAACTGGTCTGCGACCGGGAGGCTTGTCGTCCACATCCGTTCCCACTCCGGGGACTTCCCGCAATTCTCGATCAATTCGAGGGTGTGGACGTCTGTGGACGGATCCGGTGTCAGGGTCCGGAACGCACAGACCAGGCGGTGGGCCTCCTGGCGCCACTGTGGGACGACCGCCGGCGCGGCCGGGTTCAGCAGGATCCATTCGATCAGGTTGGTTCCCGCGCCGGTGCCCGGGAAGGCGTGTTCGAACGCCAGGTTCACCGCCACGGCGGTGAACGCCGGTATCAGGAAGAAGCCGGCCGGGTGGCCCAGGCTTTCGAGGTCGTCCAGGTCGGCGGGGGTCGGCGCCGGTGTCGGCGCGGCGTCCGTGGTCAGCATCCCCGGCAGGCTCAGGTTCAGGATGTGCCGTCGTTGCAGTGGCGGCACGTTCAACCCGTCGAACAGGATCCGCAGGTTCGCCAGCGTCGTCGGCCGGGTCCCCTGTTCGATCTTCTCGATCAACGACACCGACAGGTTCACCCGGCTCGCGAGTTGCTCGCGGGTCAGGCCGGCCGCCCTTCGCTGGTGGCGAATGAATGCACCGAATGGGTTGCCGGACAACGTTTTTCACCTGTCTGCCGGGGATGGGGAGCTATTCGTTTATGAGTCCTCGCACGGATTGTGTGGACGGGGATCGTTGACCGCGTCTCGTCTGATCTTGAATACTAGAACATATGTTCGAACGATAAGCGATTCGGTAAGCGTGTCTTCAGTGGTGAGGGCGTGGTTGCCGGCGTGGCTCGATTGGGAGGCGGTCCGGTGGGCTGGATGGGCGAATGCACTGGCGACAGAGTTGGGTGGGCGATGGCCGCCGCGGGGGTCGGGCGTGGGACGCTCGCCGCGCGGACCGGTCTTCCCGAGAACCTCCTCGCCGCCCGGCTCGCAGCGCCCGCCTCGTTCCGGCTCGACGAACTCGCCCTCGTCGCCTCGGCGGTGGACAGGCGAGTAGTGGAGCTGTTGCCCTGTGTTCGAGGGCCGGCGGGGGATGTGTGTGGGAGTTGTGGTGGAACGAGGTCCGGGAGCGGTATTGCGCCGCACTCGCGAAGTAGTGGATGGGTTTGATTGACGAGAGCGGCACTCCCGAATGGGGGTGCCGCTCTTTGGCATTTGTGTTGTTGATGAATTGGGGAGAGGGCTGGGGATGGGTTGGGGATAAGTGGCGCTGGGGATTCCGGGGGGCTGGGGAGTGGTGTGGAGAGGTCGGGTGGGTGGGTTTCGGCGCTGGTGAGGCGACCCGCCTCTGATCAAACGTGATGTGCGCCATAGGGATGACTAGGTCGCTATCGGAATATCGCGGGGTCATCGGGTATTTGCGGCCGAGTCGGTGCAGGTCGGGTCGAGTTGTGGTGGGGGAGAGCTACTTACGGGTAATGCGGGGAGTTGTGGAGATGTTGTGATTCACTTGATTTCTGTCGGTGGAATCCGATAGAAGTTAATCGTTGACAGGCCGCGCATTCGGCGCGGCGGGGTCGGGGAGATCGGGGTTCAATCATCATGATTCGTTCGTTCAAGAATGCCGGCCGCAAGGTGCTCGTGGGTGCGCTGGCCGCGGGGGCTGTTCTCGCCGGAGCCGGTGTGGCTTCCGCGAATGCCGGTATCAACGCGGCCGAACAGCCGGCCGTTGTTCAGCAGGTCGCCGTCGAGGTCGCGCCCGTCGCGCCCGCCGCCGCGGCGCCCATTGCCACCGATCCGAATGCACAGAATTCGGATCCGCTGGCGAATGCCGTCGCGACCGGCGCTGCCGGTGGCGCGATCATTCACGCCGTGCTCTGCCTCCTGGTTCCGGGCGCCGGTTCCGTTGCCGCTCCGGCCTGCGCGGTCGGTGGCGCGCTGAACGGCGCACTGCTCGGCCTGCTGGTCGGCGCGCTCGCGCCGCAGGTCGTGCCCCAGGTCCTGCCCTGATACATCGGGCATCGAGAGTTTCACCCTGAACGATACGAACCCGACGGGGTTCGGTCGGTTCGAACGAATCTGACGAGGTCCGTTCGAATTTCTGAGCACCGCGTGCGGCCGCGACTGACGAGGAGCGAACGCGCGTTGCGCTCACGGGCAATACGTATCGGAACTTCCGACGGGGAGTGCCGTGCGTATTGCTTTGCAGCCCGGATTCCGTGGAATCCGGGCTCTTTTCGTTTCCGGGGAAGTTCTCCCGAGGGAGCCTGTGAACCCTGGGGATGAATCCGAATTCCCGAATTCAGGACAGCGAGGTGTCGCCCCAGGATTCGGCGAGGGTGCGCAGCAGTGCCGCCAGGTGATCGCGGTCCGCGGGGACGAGCTCGGCGAGCAGGCGGGCCTCGTTGATCATGTGCAAGGGGAGCAGCTCGTCGACCAGGGCAATGCCCTTGGGCGTCAGGTGAACTCGGATCGCACGCCGGTCCACCGCGTCGGGGAGCCGCTCGACCAGACCCTTGGCCGCCATGCGGTCGATCCGGTTGGTGATCGCGCCGGAGGTGACCATCGCCGCCCGGTTGAGCGCGCCCGCCGTCAGGCCGGTGTCCGAACCCGCGCGGCGCAGGGTCGCCAGCACGTCGAACTCCCAGAACTCCATCCCGTGCGCGGCGAAGAACGTGCGGAACTCCTGATCCAGGATGCGCGACAGGCGGGTCAGCCTGCCGAACACCTGCATCGGGGAAACGTCCACGTCGGGGCGCACTTCCCGCCACGAGTCGGTGATCAGATCCACGGCGTCGGGCACGGCCGCTCCTCTCGGGTCAAATAGTTCAACGTTAAGATACTTGACGCTGAAGCATGTGGGTGCCTTTATCTCAACGTTGAGATTATCAATGAGGAGCTAAAGATGACGAGCAACCGCACCGGAGTCGCTTCCTACGCCGGAACCCTGGCCCTGACCGGCCTCGCACCGCTCGTGTGGGGCTCCACCTACGCGCTGACCACCGAGTTCCTGCCCGCGGACCGCCCGCTGTTCACCGGTCTCATGCGGGCCCTGCCCGCCGGTCTACTGCTGCTCGCCATCACCCGCACGCTCCCGCACGGCGGCTGGATCTGGCGGGCCGGCGTGCTCGGCATGCTGAACATCGGCGCGTTCTTCCCGCTGCTGTTCCTGGCCGCCTACCGCCTGCCCGGCGGTGTCGCCGCCGTACTCGGCGCGGCCGCACCGCTGTTCGCGCTCGGCCTGGCGGCCGTCGTTCTCGACGAACGACTCACCACCAGAAAGATTCTCGCGGCGGTGATCGGCATGACCGGCGTCGGCATGGTGGTGCTGCGCTCCTCGGCCGCACTCGACACCGTGGGTGTGATCGCCGGTCTCGCCGGCGCGGCGTCCATGGCCACCGGCATGATCATGACCAAGCGCTGGGGACGGCCCGAAGGCGTTGGGCCCCTTGCGATGACCGGATGGCAGCTCACCGCGGGCGGCATCATGCTGCTGCCGCTGGCATTGCTGATCGAAGGCGCGCCGCCCGCCCTGGACGGCCGCAACATCGCGGGCTACCTGTTCCTCGGGCTGGTGGGAACCGCCGCGGCCTACGCGATCTGGTTCCGCGGGCTGGCCAAGGCCAACGCCACCTCGGTCACCTTCCTCGGTCTCCTCAGCCCGCTCTCGGCCGCCGTCATCGGCTGGGTCGCGCTCGGCCAGTCGCTCGCGCCGCTGCAGATCCTCGGCATCGTGATCGCCCTGGGCGGCACCCTGCTCGGTCAGCTCGCCACCGCGCCGAAGGCGGTCGTCGCCGTCGTCGAGGAGAAGGCGCCGGCGCGCGTCGCGGCCTGACAGGCCGGAATCACATACCGGCACAGCGAATTCGAACCACCGTCAAACGTTCGTCCAAGGAGAGAAGTCATGCGTATCACCGTTTTCGGAGCCGCCGGTGGAGTCGGCGCCCGGGTCGTCGCCGAAGCCCTGAGCCGCGGCCACGAGGTCGTCGCGGTGTCGCGGAATCCACAGCGCCTGAGCGCCCTGCCGGTGGCGGTGGAACTGCGGGCCGGCGACGCCGCCGATCCCGAACAGGTCGCCGATCTCGGTGCGGACAGCGATGTGGTGATCAGCGCGACCCGCCCGGTTCCCGGTCGCGAACACGAGCTCGCCCGGGTCGCCGCCGCGCTGCTGGAAGGCTTGGGCGGCACCGAGACTCGGCTGCTGGTGGTCGGCGGCGCGGGCAGCCTCACGGTGCCGGGTACCGGGCGGACCCTGGCCGAGCAGCCGGACTTCCCGGCGGACCTGCGGCCGATCGCCGAGGGTTGCGATCGGCAGCTCGCGGTCTTCCGGGACCACGCGGGCGCCGTCGACTGGAGCTACCTGAGCCCTTCGGCGCTGCTGGAGCCCGGCGTCCGCACCGGCTCCTACCGGCTCGGCGCGGACGACCTGATCTCCGATTCCGAAGGCAATTCCGCGATTTCGATGGAGGATCTCGCGGTGGCACTGCTCGACGAGGCCGAGCGGCCCAAGCATCACCGCGTCCGGTTCACCGTGGGGTACTGACGCGGCGCGTGAAAGACCGAGGGCCCCGGGCGCATTCGCACCCGGGGCCCTCGGCGATCGAACCCGTCAGAAGACGCGGAACCCCGCGCCGACGCCGCCGCGGCGGTCGATGTCGGCCAGCACCATCGCGATGGTGGTCGAGATCTCCGGCTGGTGCAGGATGTCGCCCGCGCCCTTGCACGGCGCGAGATCGACGGTGATGGGCCCGAGTTCGAAGTCCTGGCCCGCCACGACCATCCCGACCAGGCGATCGCCGACCAGCACCGGAGCGCCGGAATCACCGTGGTTCGCGCACACCTGGCTGCGGAAGTACGAGTTGTGCGTCTCCCAGACCAGGCCGCAGGTGTAGCCGGTGGTGCGGCCGTTCTTGCAGGCCATGTCACCCAGGCGCGGCGGGGCGCCCAGACCGTTGATCGAGGTCGGCCCGACCTGGCGGGTGGGGCTCACCCGTTCGGGATCGAGCAGGATGACGGCCCAGTCGTTGCCCTCGCTCTTCTCGGCGATGACCCCGATGCCGCCGCTGCGGGTGTATTCGGCGGCGATGCGCGAGCCGACCTGTCCGCAGTGGCCCGCGGTCAGGGCGACCAGGCGGTCGGCGCTGTCGTAACCGACGGCGGTCAGCGTGCAGTCGGCGGTGCCGCCGGTCTCGTCGATCTGTTCGACGTGCACGCCGGAGCCGCCGCCGAGCACCACGAACGGCGCCGCGTCCGCGGTGCCGGTGATCAGCAGGGTGGAACTGAGCGCGGTGGCGGCGACAACCGCCCAGCGCAGGATTCGGGCACGGCCCGCAGAGAGCATTGTGAGAACTTCCCCATCCCCGGAAGACGAACGAGGCGCGTGGAAACCGGTTTTCGCCAGCGCGCCGTCGAATCGTTTCACGGGCTGTGACACGGGGGCAAGTCACTTCGGGAGATGACCGATTCCCTGCCCCATTCACGATCGCGGCCCGCGCATACTGAATCGGGCTTGACCTTCACGTTACGTCAACTTGCATCCTGAATCGGTCGAGGTGAACGAGGGCGGAAAGGACGAGAAGTGGCAATCGAATGGTCCATTCAGGAACTGGCCAGGGCCGCCGGGACCACCAGCCGCACGCTGCGGCACTACGGTGAGATCGGGGTGCTCGAGCCGAGCCGGATCGGCGCCAACGGTTATCGCTATTACGACCAGGAATCCCTCGTCCGGCTCCAGCGGATTCTGCTGCTGCGCGAACTCGGGCTCGGCCTGCCGGCCATAGCCGAGGTACTCGCGGGCGAGCGGGACACCGCCGGAGCCCTGCGCACCCATCTGGAATTGCTGCGGCAGGAACAGGATCGGATCGCGCGCCAAATCGCCTCGGTGACCACCACATTGCGCAAAACGGAAGCGGGTGAGCCACTCATGGCCGAGGAAGTATTCGACGGATTCGACAACACCAAGTACAAGGACGAGGTCATCGACCGATGGGGAAAGGACGCCTGGGAGAGCGGTGATCGCTGGTGGAGCGCCATGAGCGAGGCCGACAAGAAGGCGCACTTCCAGACCCACATCGATATCGCCGCGGACTACGGCCGCGCGCACGCGGACGGCGTCCCGGTCGAGAGCGATCGGGTGCAGGCCATCGTGCGCAGGCACTACGACTGGGTGACCACCGGCTGGCAGGGGAAGTGCCCGGCCCCGGAGTATTTCGTCAATCTCGGCGAAATGTATGTCGCGGACCCGCGTTTCGCGGTCAACTACGACAAGCACGGCGAGGGCACCGCGGTCTACGTGCGCGATGCCATGCGGGTGTTCGCCGAACGGATGTAATCCGATAGCGGGAAACGGCGGGTCCTTTCGGCGCTCATGCGCGGAAAGGACCCGCTGCCGTTCCGGTCACAGCCTCGAAATACGCCGTCGCCCACGTCGTTCCCGGCCGGTAAGGTTCGCCCGGAACGAGGAGGGGGGACTCACCCATGAGTAATCCGTATGGACAGCCCTATCCGGGCGGCTACGGCTATCAGCAACCGGGGTATCAGCAACCCGCATATCCGCCGCCGGGATATCAGCCCGGCTACCCGATGTACCCGCAGCTACCGCCCAGCGGCGCCACCGCGATCACCGCGGGCGTCATCGCCCTGATCGTCGGCATCATCGCCGGAATCGGCGGCGTCGTGATGGTCGGCGCCGCCGCGGCGCTGAGTTCGGATCGCGAGAAGTACGGCCGTAGCAGTGCCAACGATCTGGAATCGCTGCTGATCGGCATGGGCGTGCTGGTGATCCTCATCGGCGCGTTCTGGTTCATCGGCGCGCTCCTGCTGTTCGCACGGAAAACAGCCGGCCGGGTGATGCTGATCATCGCCTCGGGCCTCGGCCTCCTCGGCGGCCTCGGCCAGCTGACCCTCGGCGAGTACAGCGGCCCGGTCTTCGGCCTCGGCATCAGCCTCCTGATCCTCATCCTGTGCCTGGTGCCCGCCACCGGCCGCTGGATCGCGGCGGGCAAACGCCCGGTCCCGCCCGCCGGCTACGCCCCGTACCCCTACTACTGATTCTCCACGCACCGAAATCCGAACGGCCCGGGCGATATTCGCCCGGGCCGCTGTCGTCGGTACGCGGTGGATCAGCCCGCGCACATCGACTGCATGACGCCCTTCAGGATCGGGGCGCCGTAGGTCGTCGGGGCGAACGCCAGGGTCTGGGCCATCGACAGGGGAGTCAGGACCGTCGAGGCCACGCCGGTCCAGCCGGCCACCGTATTGCCCAGTGTCAGCAGCAGACTCGTGGTGTCCAGGGCCAAGGTCACCAGGTCGAAGGCGTTCTCCACGCTCACGTCGCCCAGCGGCACCGTGTTCAGGGCCTTGCCCTCGTAGATGTCGAAGCCGAGGTTGGCCAGGAACGTCAGGGGGCCGTAGTCCAGGGCGGCGACCGCGGGGCCCAGTTCCTCGGTGCGGCGCAGCGTCAGCACGTCCGCCACCCGGTTCTCGCGCAGGAAACCCTGCAGCGCATCGGCATTGGCGTGCACGGTCGCCGCGTCGACGCCCGGGGCGGGATGTGCGGCCAGGAAGGTCCGCGTGCGCTCGACCAGGTCCGAGGTCTTCAATTCGGCCAGCGGGGTGCACGCGCCGTCGGCGAGGGTGAGCTGGTTCGCCAGGTCCAGCAGCGGCTGCGGGACCTCCACCCGCGACTCCGACAGCTCCAGGTGCAGCTTCTCGTAGGCCCCGGAGGTGTTGCAGCCCAGCGCGAGTTGCGCCTGCACCGAGCGGGCCAGCGACTTCACGCCGTTGAACAGGGCCCCGACGATCGGCTTGAGCACGAAGCCGACGGTCGGCACCAGGCTCGCGCCGAACTGCGCCGGGATCTTCACGATCCGGGTGGCCAGGATGAACACCTCGACCACGTCGTTCACCGACAGCGCCGAGACCGCGACGGTCTGGTGCAGCCGGCCGGTCCGGGCCGCGTCGAGGCTGTTGACCAGGTGCGTGACGATCGGGTCGTCCAGGTACTCCAGCCGCCCGCCGAACTCGCCGGAGTGGACGGGCAGCGTCGCCCGGTGCACCCGCAGGGCCGCGATGGAGTGCCGGAACTCGTTCACCTGCCGGTCGTAGTCGGACAGCTGATGCGCCGGGACCGCGGTGCGCACGGCGGTGGCGGCGGCGGTGACGACGTCGTCGACCGTGGCCGCGCCCCGTCCGCACAGGCCGTCGGCCTCGGCGACCGCGACCCCCGCGAGGGTCTCGTCGGCGGCGCGGGCGGGTGCGGCGTTCGGGACCAGGGCCACGGTGCTCAGCAGGGCCGCGAGGGTGAGGGCGCCCGCGAGCGCGGCGCGGCGGGAGGGGGCGGGACGGGGGGTTCTGCGCGGGGCGAGACGGGGGAACCGCATGGTGATGGATGTCTTCCGGTCGGGCGAGGGGCACGGCCGCGTACTGCGCACGGCAACGAACTGGACGGATGTTCAGCTCATGTGCGTATGTAATACAGCTCTCATGAAGCGCCCGTGCCCACTTTGGTGAATAGCGGGCAAACATCCCGCTGCCGGATCCCGATGGCCGGGATGACGCGCGCAGCTCGCGACCGCATCCCCGAGCGCGTCGGAACCCGGCCCGCCGGAGCCAACGCGCGCCCGTACCGTCTTCCACTACGCTGGGCCCTCGTGACCGTCGCACCCCCCTTCGATCTCATTGTTGTCGGCTCTGGTTTCTTCGGGCTGACCATCGCCGAACGCACCGCCAACCTGCTGGGTAAGCGGGTACTGGTCGTGGAACGCCGCTATCACCTGGGTGGCAACGCGTATTCGGAGGCGGACCCCGAAACCGGTATCGAAATCCACAAGTACGGCGCCCACCTTTTCCACACCTCCAACAAGCGGGTGTGGGACTACGTGAATCAGTTCACCGAATTCACCAACTACCAGCACCGCGTCTTCGCGATGCACAAGGGCCAGTCCTACCAATTCCCCATGGGACTCGGCCTGATCTCGCAGTTCTACGGCCGCTACTTCACCCCCGAGGAAGCGCGCGCCCTCATCGCCGAGCAGTCCGCCGAAATCGACACCAAGGACGCGGCCAATCTCGAAGAGAAGGCCATCTCCCTGATCGGCCGCCCGCTCTACGAGGCGTTCGTGCGCGATTACACCGCCAAGCAGTGGCAGACCGATCCCAAGGAACTGCCCGCCGGAAACATCACCCGCCTGCCGGTGCGCTACAACTTCGACAACCGCTACTTCAACGACGCCTACGAGGGCCTGCCCAAGAACGGGTACACCGCGTGGCTGGCCAAGATGGCCGAGAACGACCTCATCGAGGTCCGCCTGGACACCGAGTGGGCCGACGTCCGCGACGAGATCCGCGCCGCGAGCCCGGACGCCCCCGTCGTCTACACCGGCCCGCTGGACGCCTACTTCGACTACGCCGAAGGCGAACTCGGCTGGCGCACCATCGATTTCGAGACCGAGGTCGTAGAAACCGGTGACTACCAGGGCACCTCGGTCATGAACTACAACGACGCGGATGTCCCCTACACCCGCATCATCGAGCCGCGCCACTTCCACCCCGAGCGCGACTACCCGACCGACAAGACGGTCATCATGCGCGAGTTCTCGCGCTTCGCCCAGACCGGCGACGAACCGTACTACCCGATCAACACCCCCGACGACCGCGCCAAGCTGCTCGCCTACCGCGAGCTCGCCAAGGCCGAAACCGCGAAGAACAAGGTGCTCTTCGGTGGTCGCCTGGGCACCTACCAGTACCTCGACATGCACATGGCCATCGGCGCCGCGCTCAGCATGTTCGACAACGTGCTGCGCCCGCACCTCGAGTCGGACGCCCCGCTGGTGGACACCGCCGAATGACCGCACAAGCCACCCTGGAAGCCATGACCACGCAGACTCGGGCCATCTCACTGCTGCAGCGCGTCATCCTGCCCCGGCCGGGTGAACCGCTCGACGTGCGCACCCTCTACCTGGAGGAATCGGCGACCAACGCGCGCCGCGCGCACGCACCCACGCGCACCTCGCTGTCCATCGGCGCGGAGTCCGAGGTGTCGTTCTGCACCTACTTCAACGCGGTCCCCGCCAGCTACTGGCGGCGCTGGAGCGTGCTGAAGTCCGTGGTGCTGCGCCTGGAACTGTCCGGGCACGGCCGCGTCGACGTCTACCGCTCCAAAGCGGACGGCTCGCGAATCCACGTGCAGGGCAACGAGTTCGGCTCGGACGGCGAGCACGCCGGCCAGCAGGGCGCCGCCCCGGTGGAATTCGAGGTCGACCTGGCCCCGTTCGAGGACGGCGGCTGGATCTGGTTCGATATCACCACCGACAGCGCGGTCGAACTGCGCACCGGCGGCTGGTACGCGCCCGTCGAGGCGCCGGGTGAGGGCAGCATCGCCGTCGGCATGCCCACCTTCAACCGGCCCACCGACGCGGTGAAAACCATTGCCGCGCTGGGCAACGACCCGCTGGTGCTGGAGAAGATCAAGGCCGTCATCATCCCGGACCAGGGCACTCGCAAGGTCGTGGACGAGCCCGGATTCGCCGAAGCCGCACTGCCGCTGGGTGATCGGCTCGCCATTCACGATCAGCCCAATCTGGGTGGGTCCGGCGGCTACAGCCGGGTCATGTACGAGGCACTGAAGACCACCGATGCCGAGTACATCGTCTACATGGACGACGACATCGAGATCGAGCCCGACAGCATCCTGCGCGCGCTCGCCTTCTCCCGCTTCGCCAAGTCGCCCATCCTGACCGGTGGCCAGATGCTCAACCTGCAGGAGCGTTCGCACCTGCACACCATGGGCGAGGTCGTGGACCGCTCCATCTTCATGTGGTCCGCGGCCCCGAACGTCGAGTACGACCACGACTTCTCGAAGTACCCGCTGCGCGATCGCGACAACTCCAAGCTGCTGCACCGGCGCATCGACGTCGACTTCAACGGCTGGTGGACCTGCGTCATCCCGCGTCAGGTCGCCGAGGAGATCGGGCAGCCGCTCCCGCTGTTCCTGAAGTGGGACGACGTCGAATACGGTTTGCGCGCACGGGAACACGGCTACCCGACCGTCACCCTGCCGGGCGCGGCCGTGTGGCACATGGCGTGGAGCGACAAGGACGACGCCATCGACTGGCAGGCGTACTTCCACCTGCGCAACCGCCTCGTCGTGGCCTCGCTGCACCTGCCCAACGACGGCCGCCCCATGGTCGTCAACACCGTCAAGGCCACGCTGAAACACCTGCTGTGCCTGGAGTATTCGACGGTGGCCATCCAGAACGAGGCCATCCGCGACTACCTCGCCGGTCCGGACAAACTGTTCGACCTGCTGCCCAGCGCACTGGGCAAGATCCACGCGATGCGCAAGCAATTCCCGGACGCGGTCGTGGTGCCGTCCTCCACCGAACTGCCCATGGCCAGCCGGGCCGGGGTCGGCGCGGTCGGCGAACCGGGCAACCCGATCGCCAAGATCGCCCGCCTGGGCAAGGGCGTGCTGCACAACTTCCGGAAGGCGGACACCCGCCACCACGAGACCCCGCAGCTGAACGTGCCCACGCTGGACGCGCGCTGGTTCCTGCTGTCCCAGGTGGACGGCGTCACCGTCACCACCGCCGACGGGCGCGGCGTGGTCTACCGCAAGCGCGACCCGCGCCAGGCCGCGGAACTCTTCAAGGAGTCGATGCGCCTGCGCAAGGAACTGGCCGAGCGCTTCCCCGTGGTGCGCGAGCAGTATCGTGCGGCGCATTCGCATCTCACGAGCAAGGCGGCGTGGGAGAACATCTTCGGCATCGACGCAGGGAACGAGAGCAAATGACAGCAGCAGATTCGGCCGCCCTGGCGGACCGCGGGTTGCACGCCGTTCCCGACGCGCCCGCCGCCGCGGGGGACTCGCCGTTCGAGGTGAAGATCCTCAACGCGGTGCAGGGGACCATCGGGCAGAACCCGGCCGTGGTCAAGGCCGCGCGTGGCATGTCCCACTTCGGTGAGCATTCGCTGGGCTGGATCGGCCTCGCCGCGGTCGGCGCGCTGGTCGACAAGCCCCGCCGGCGGCAGTGGGCCGGGGCCGCGGTCGGCGCGTTCGGCGCGCACGCCGCGTCCGTGGTGATCAAGCGAATCGTGCGACGCCCCCGCCCGAATCACCCGTCCGTGCAGGTCAACGTGTCGACGCCGAGCAAGCTCAGCTTCCCGTCGTCGCACGCCACCTCCACCACGGCAGCGGCTGTGTTGCTCGGCAGACTCACCGGGCTACCCTTGCCTGCGGTGCTCGTCCCGCCGATGCTGCTGTCCCGAGTCGTACTCGGGGTGCACTACCCCTCCGACGTACTCGCCGGTTCCGCGCTGGGCGCCGCATCAGCCGCCGTTGTGCTTGCCGCCGAAAAGAGACTCGCCAAGTGACCGCACAGGAAAGAGCGCTTGTTGACATGAGCGAAGAGCCGACCGGGACCGACCTAGCCGAGGGGGTCGTCAAGGGCCCGCCCAAGACCCTCGCCGGCGGCCTGATCAAGGCCATGCGCCCGCGCCAGTGGGTCAAGAACGTGCTGGTGCTGGCCGCGCCGCTGGCCGCGGGCAAGACCGCGGCCGGTGATCTGGTGGTCGGCGACTGGACGGTCATCGGACATGTCGGCATCGCCTTCCTGGTGTTCTGCATGGCGGCCTCGGGCATCTACCTGGTGAACGACGCCCTCGACGTCGAGGCCGACCGGGCCCACCCCACCAAGCGTTTCCGGCCCATCGCGGCCGGCGTGGTGCCGGTGAACCTGGCCTACATGCTGTCGGTGGCGCTGCTGGTGGGTTCCATCGCGGTGTCCTTCGTCGCGTCCTGGCACCTGGCCGTGGTGATGGCCGTCTACATCGGCATCCAGCTCGCCTACTGCTTCGGCCTCAAGCACCAGGCCGTGCTCGACATCTGCATCGTGTCCTCGGGCTTCCTGCTGCGCGCGATCGCCGGCGGCGCGGCCGCGGACATCAAGCTGTCGCAGTGGTTCCTGCTGATCATGGCCTTCGGCTCGCTGTTCATGGCGGCCGGAAAGCGCTACGCGGAGTTGAAGATCGCGCTCGACACCGGCGCGAAGATCCGCAAGTCCCTGCAGTACTACACGCCGACCTACCTGCGTTTCGTGTGGATGCTCTCGGCCACCGCGGTCGTGGTGTTCTACGGCCTGTGGGCCTTCGAACAGGGCCGGGTCAAGGACACCGACTGGTTCGCGATCTCGATGATCCCGTTCACCATCGCCATCCTGCGCTACGCCGTCGACGTCGACGGTGGCGAAGCCGGTGAGCCCGAAGAGATCGCCCTGGGGGACCGTATCCTCCAGTTCCTCGCAATAGCCTGGATCGGAGCGGTAGGTGTCGCTGTCTATCTCACCTGACGTGGTAGAGGGACACGAGCGGGAGACAGGCGCCCCGACGGCACAGTTGCCGCTCGGCGGCGCCCGTCGCCGTGCCGGTGGGCCCGGCGGTCGTTACTCGCTGCTGTCCCGCGCCATCCTCATCGGTGGGATCACGCTGACCGCGACGCTGTTCGCGGCCGGCGGCTGGCAGCGGCGCTGGATCGCCGACGACGGCCTGATCGTGCTGCGCACCGTGCGCAATCTGCTCGCGGGCAACGGCCCGGTCTTCAACGCGGGCGAACGCGTCGAGGCGAACACCAGTACCGCCTGGACCTACATCGTCTGGTTCTTCAGCTGGCTCACCCAGGGCAGGCTCGAATACGTGGTGCTCGGCATCGCGCTCGTGCTCTCGGTGCTGGCGATCGTGTTCGCCATGCTCGGCGCGGCGCGGCTGTGGGGCGGAACGAGTTCCGCGCTGCTGCTGCCCGCGGGCGCCCTGGTCTACATCGCGGTGCCCCCGGCTCGCGACTACGTCACCTCCGGCCTCGAGACCAGCCTGGTCATCTGCTGGCTCGCCGTGCTGTGGTGGTGGCTGATCCGCTGGTCCCAGACCGAGAACCCGCGCCTGCCCGGCTATTTCGGGCTCGTGTTCTTCGCCGGTCTGGCCCCGCTCATCCGCCCGGAGATGACGCTGGTCGGCGCGCTGGCGCTGCTGCTGCTCTTCTGCGCGCCGGTGCCGCGCACCCGGTTGCGGCCGCTGTTCTTCCGCGTCGCGATCATCGTGGTGGCGGGTCTGGTGCCGATCGCGTATCAGATCTGGCGCATGGGCTACTACGGTCTGCCCTACCCGAACACCGCGGTCGCCAAGGACGCGGGCGGCGCCAAGTGGGAACAGGGTTTCGTCTACCTGTGGAACTTCGTCGGCCCCTACTGGCTGCTCGTGCCGCTGGCACTGCTCGCGGTCGGCGGCACAGTCGCCGCGCTGCTCGGCCGGCCCGAGACGCCGACCGGTGAGCACATCGAATCGGACACCGCCCCGGGCAATCGAATTCAGCGGCTCAGCGCGAAGTTGCACAGTCCCGCCGCGGTGGTGCTGCTGATGGTCGGCAGCGGACTGCTGCTGGCGGTCTACCAGACTCGCGTCGGCGGCGACTTCATGCACGGGCGGGTGCTGCTGCCGCAGCTGTTCTGCCTGATGCTGCCCGTCGCGGTGCTGCCGCTGCGGATCCCGGAGGGCTTCCTCGGCGGCTCCGCGCACGGATCACGCCGTCTGGACTGGGCTTTCGTGGTCGTGCTCGGCGCGTTCCTCGGCACGGCGGGGTGGGCGCTGTTCGCGGCGAACACCACCGCGATCACCAGCGGAACCAAGATCAGCTCGACCGGCATCGTGGACGAGCGCGTGTACTACGTGCTCAACACCGGTCACGATCATCCGATTCGGGCCGAGGACTACCTGGACTATCCGCGCATGCGCGCCATGGTGCGCGACATCGCCGATACGCCCAACGGCGGCCTGCTGCTGAATTCGCCGTCGTTCATGTTCTGGTACATCGCGCCGCCGCCGGAGCCGATTCCCGCGGGCGGGTCCGGGCATACCGTCTTCTTCCTGAATCTCGGTATGACCAGCATGAACGTTCCGCTGGACGTGCGCGTCATCGATCAGATGGGCCTGGCGTATCCGCTTGCCGCGCATACCGAACGGCTCGTCGACGGCCGGATCGGGCACGACAAGAACCTCTACCCGGACTGGGTCGTGGTGGACGCGGGCATGGTGGATCAGAAGCCGTGGCTGCCGTGGTTCATGGACGACAAGTGGGTGGCGCAGGCGCGGACCGCCCTGTCCTGCCCGCAGACCCAGGATCTGCTGGCCTCCTCGCGGGCGCCGCTGACCATGGATCGCTTCCGGCACAATATCCAGCAGGCGCTGGAGTTCGCGAGCTATCGCATCGACCGGGTGCCCAAGTACGAAATCGAGCGGTGCAAGCTGGTCGACCCGACACAACCCGCACCCCGGTAACTCCCGGCAAAATTCTCGAAAACCCCACGGCGGCGGTCCATTATGAATGGGCCGCCGCCGTTTCTGTCCGATTCGCACAGGATTAACAAACTCGCATCTCGGTTTGGTAACACCGAGGGGGGCTTCCCGCGATAGCATCCACAGAACAACCGGGCCGAACCATCTCGTATGCACCGCAACGGTTGTCGTGATAACCCGCGCGGGGCGCCGAACGGCTCTCGCGCGCATGGATGAAGGGCGCGGCAATGCGACGCTGCAACGGGGATGGGGCGCATCAGCGCGAGCGGGCACGAGCTGGTGCGCGGCCGCGAACCTGGGCGCGCAGATCGGCCTTCGGCCTCGCGCTGGCCGCGGTCCTGCCCTTCGGGGTCTCGGTCGCGGCGCCCGGCTTCGAGCCCGCGACCGCGCACGCGGCCTACAACCCCGACGGCCTCGACTTCTACGTCGACTCCAGCATGGGCCCCATCAAATCGCGCATCTTCCGTGCGCTGGACGGCAATACGGACCGCGTCGTCTACGCCCTGGACGGGCAGCGCGCCCGCGACGACCTGAACGGCTGGGAAATCGAGACCGAGGGCGCCCGCGCCCTGGCCGCCGCGAACATCAACGTGGTCATGCCCGTCGGCGGTATGTCCAGCTTCTACGCGGACTGGAAGTCGCCGAGCACCTTCCTCGGGATTCCCGCTGGGTCGGCCGCGGGCAGCGGTTCCGGTGCCTCCCAGGTGCTTTCCGGCGGCCCGGGCAAGTCCTACACCTACAAGTGGGAAACGTTCCTGACCAAGGACCTGCGCAACGCGCTGCGGGACAGGCTGGGCTTCAACGTGACCCGCAACGGAATCTTCGGATTGTCGATGAGCGGCAGCGCGGCCCTCACGATCGCCGCGCACCACCCGGACCAGTTCGTCTACGCCGGTTCGCTTTCCGGCGCGCTGAACCTCTCCACGCCGATCATGCGCAACGCGGTGCGCCTGGCCATGCTCGATTGCGGCGGGTACAACATCGACGCGCTCGGCGGCGCCAAGGACTCGTCCTGGACCCGGCTCGATCCGTACACCAACGCCTCGAAACTCAAGGCCAACAACACCCGCCTGTGGATCTCGGCGGGCAGCGGGCTGCCCACCTCGACCGACGTGATCAACATGTCCACCATCCAGGGCATGGGCATCGAAGCCGTCGCGCTGATGGGCACCAAGGCATTCCAGAGCCGCTTCGCCAGTGTGGGCGGCAAGAACGCGACCTACGACTACCCGGCCGTGGGCGTGCACAACTGGAAGAACTGGGAGAACGAACTCGCCCGCATGATTCCCGACCTGTCTGCGAATATCGGGTGAGTCGGTTGCCCGGCCGAAACCGACACCGGCCCACGACCTCCGGGTCGTGGGGTTTCACCATGCTCATCACACATAACCGGCCGGTTGCCGATGATGTGCGCGGGGCGTGCGGTGGCGGCGGTGGCCGGTGGTGAACATGTTTCCGAGATCACGGTTTTGTTCTCTTCGTTGTATTGACCAGCAGCTTCGGGCCACACCAGCGTGAATTCGTGGCCCCCATCACAGTTGTCTCATTCTGATAACGCTCAGTTAGCCGCAGCACGATAGGGTGCCCGAGACGCCCACCGCGGTCACAAGCACGCCGTGGACACGAACAGATGCGAAAGGCCGTACGGAATATGCGAGGCGAGCAGGATAGACGTCGGAGATCGAGCGGCGGTTGGGTGAAGAAGTCGGTACTCGGGGTGTCGATGGCACTGCTGCTGCCGTTCGGGGTGTCGGTGGCAGGTGTGGGAGCGGGCGCGGCCAACGCGGCCTTCGACCCCTCCGCCTTCGACTTCTGGGTGGACTCCTCCACCGGAATGGGTCCGATCAAGTCCCGCATCTTCCGTGCGGCCGACGGCAACACCTCCCGCGTGGTCTACGCGCTGGACGGCATGCGGGCCCGCACCGACCTCAACGGCTGGGAGATCGACACCGATGTGGCGCGGGCGCTGACCGCCGCGAACATCAACGTGGTCATGCCGGTCGGCGGCGAATCCAGCTTCTACGCCGACTGGGTCGCGCCGAGCACCTTCCTGGGTGTCGAGGCCGGCACCGGCTCCGGCTCGCTGTCCTCCTCGGGTTCGGGCACCGGCTCGGGCGCCGGCTCCTCCTCGGGTTCGGGCGCGTTCCAGCTCATGGCCGGCGGCCCCGGCAAGAGCTACCGCTACACCTGGGAGACCTTCCTGACCCGCGATCTGCGCAACGCGCTGCGTGATCGCCTCGGGTTCAGCACCACCCGCAACGGCGTCTTCGGCCTGTCCATGGGCGGCTCGGCCGCGCTGACCCTGGCCGCCTACAACCCGGACCAGTTCAGCTACGCCGGTTCGTTCTCCGGCTACCTGAACGTCTCCGCGCCCGGCATGCGCGAGGCCCTGCGCCTGGCCATGATCGACGCGGGCGGCTACAACATCGACTCCATGGCGCTGCCGTGGAGCCCGGCCTGGCTGCGCATGGACCCCTTCGTCTTCGCGCCGCGCCTCAAGGACAACAACACCCGCCTGTGGATCTCCGCGGCGAGCGCCATCCCGGGCCCGGGTGACGTCTCCGGCGTCATGTCGGTCATTCAGGGCATGCCCCTCGAGGCCCTCGCGCTGGCCAACACCCGCGCGTTCCAGGTCCGGATGGCGTCCATCGGCGCGGGCAACGTCACCTACGACTTCCCGGCCACCGGTGTGCACAACTGGAACAACTGGTCGGCCGAGGTGTACCGGATGATTCCGGACCTGTCGAACAACATCGGCTGATTCGTTCCCGCTCGGCCATTCGAGGCCCCCGCCCTTTTCCGGCGGGGGCCTCCGCCGTTCTTTGCGCCCGCCGTCTTTTCGCGCCCGCCGTTTCGGATTTGTCCCAGGTCGCCGGTCTCGGTTCGATTCCAGCGCACGACTCCGATCTAACACGCCGAGTCGATCGCCCGATAAGTGCCTTGGATCGAAGAAGATCAGTCGTGGAAAGCTCGGTTCTGCTCCAACGAGAGGGCTAGGTCGATGCGAAGTACGGGCGTAAGAAGGTTGGTGCTGGGGATAGCGACAGCGCTGCTCCTGCCACTGGGGGTGACGGTGATCGGAACCGCGCCCGCCACCGCGGCTTTCGACCCCGCCGGATTCGACTTCTGGGTCGATTCGCCGGTCATGGGACCGATCAAGTCGCGCATCTTCAGAGCGGCGGACGGCAATACCAACAGGGTGGTCTACGCGCTCGACGGCCAGAGAGCCCCGGAGACCATCAGCGGCTGGGAGAACGACACCAATGTCGCCCAGGTGCTGACCAGTTGGAACATCAATGTCGTGATGCCGGTGGGTGGGCAGTCGAGTTTCTACGCGGACTGGGCCGCCCCGAGTTCCTTCTTCGGAGTGCCGGCGGGCGCGGGCTCCTCGGCCGCGAATACCGGATCGGGCGCGACCGAGGCACTGGGCGCGGGACCGGGCAAGAGCTACAGATACGACTGGGAAACCTTCCTGACCAATCAGCTGAGATGGGCGCTGCGGGATCGGCTCGGGTTCAATCCCAATAGAAACGGTGTTTTCGGACTCTCCATGGGTGGCTCCGCGGCCCTGACGCTCGCGGCCTATCACCCCGATCAATTCAGCTTCGCCGGCGCGTTCTCCGGCTATCTCAACATCTCGGCCCCGGCCATGCGTGAACTCATCCGCGTCGCCATGATCGATGCCGGCGGGTACAACGTCGACTCGATGGCACCGCCCTGGGGCCCCCAGTGGCTCCATATGGACCCGTTCGTCTTCGCCCCCACCCTCATCGCCAACAACACCCGGTTGTGGATCGCAGCGGGCAGTGGCACGCCGATGGACGCGGATCTGGCCATCCCACTCGGGGCCGCCGCCGATCGGCTGGTGCGGGGGTCGCCCCTGGAAGTGCTGGCGCTGGCGAATACTCGGGCATTCCAGGCGCAGATGAACTTCCTCGGCGCCCGAAATGTCGTCTATTCCTTCCCGCCCCAGGGTCTGCACGCCTGGACGAATTGGCAGGAAGAGGCATACCGGATGATTCCGGATCTCTCGGCGAATATCGGTTAGCGATCGCACGTGTGCGAAGGCCCCCGCCCCTGGAGGGTGAGGGCCTTCGCCGTACTCGATCCCGGGCGGATCACGATTCCGCATCCGGGTGCGTTTCCCCGGTCCTCGGCTCCGAATATGCGCCTATAGAGAAGCCGGAGCGGCACAGAGCTTCTGCAATTCGTCATGGTCATCGATGCCTGAAAGGCGAGTGGATGCGGTCTGTTCGGATACGCAATGTGGTGGCGGGTCTCGCTGTGGCCCTGGTCCTACCGTGGGCGACAGCGCTGAGCGGGGGAGCCGCACCCGCGGCCGCCGCCTTCGACCCCGCCGGGCAGGATTTCTGGGTCGACTCCAGCATGGGGCCGATCAAATCCCGTATCTTCCGAGCGCACGATGGCAACACCCAGCGCGTGGTCTACGCGCTGGACGGGTTGAGAGCCAGAAACGACCTCTCCGGCTGGGAGATCGACACCGACATCTCGAAGGTGCTGCCCGCCTGGAACATCAACGTGGTGATGCCGATCGGCGGCCAGTCCAGTTTCTACTCCGACTGGATCTCGGCCAGCAATACGAACGGCCAGTCCGCTCCCTACGCCTGGGAGACCTTCCTGACCCGCGATCTGCGCAACGCGCTCGCGGCCCGCCTGGGCTTCAACCCGAGCGGCAACGGGGTCTTCGGCCTCTCCATGGGAGGCAGCGCCGCCCTCGTGCTGGCCGCCTACCATCCCGAGCAATTCCGGTACGCCGCATCGTATTCCGGTTACCTGAACATTTCCGCGCCCGGTATGCGAGAAGCCCTGCGCCTGGCCCTGCTGGACGCGGGCGGCTACAACATCGATTCCATGTGGGGACCGCCGTGGAGCGAATTGTGGCTGCGCCATGATCCTTTCGTCTTCGCCTCGCGCCTGCGCGACAATGGCACCCGGCTCTGGATCTCCAGCGGCAACGGCGTGCCCGGCCCGCGCGACGCGGTGCGCTCGCCGCTGGACGCCTTCAATGTCACCAATGCCGCCGGCCTGGAGAGCATCGCACTGGCGAATACCCGTGCATTCCAAGCCCGTATGGAGTCCCTCGGCCCGACCAACGCGGTGTTCGACTACACCCCGGACGGCGTGCACTCCTGGCACTACTGGCAGGACCAGGTCTTCAAGATGCTGCCCGACATGAGCGCGAACATCGGCTGAGGCATAGGGGATTTCCCGGTTGCCGCGACATCACGTCCGATTCGCGATAAGGTCACCGCACGATTACGGCCGGAATTAGCATCACCTTGCCAAGGGCTCGGAATGTCGAATACCCTCCAGCGAGCGCAAGTTACCGGACCGTGGTAGCGCTGGGCCCACTCGAAGCGTCGGGATTCGTAGTGGGCGCTGATCGTACACATCTACTTGGCTTCGCCATGCGCGTGTGCGAAACAACTGAACTACAGCAGTAGAGAAGGAGCAGTATCCATGCGTTTCGGCAGGTCCGCCATGCCGGGTGGAGTCCGGTCAGGACGTGGTGCTCATCGTGGTTGGGGCGCACGACTTCTGGCTGCGGGCGCCGCGGCACTGGCAATCCCGACCGCCGCGGCAGTGGCGACTCCGGCTGTCGCCCTGGCCGCCCCCGCTTTCGGTCCCATGCACCGCACCCCCGCGGGCGGCTTCGAAGAACTGATGGTTCCCTCCAGCATGGGGCCGGTCAAGGTTCAGGTGCAGTGGGCTCGCAACGGTGGCTCCTCGGCCATCTACCTTCTCGACGGTCTGCGCGCGCGTGACGACAAGAACGCCTGGTCGTTCGAGACGAACGCCATGCAGCAGTTCGAGAACGACGATGTGACCCTGGTGATGCCGGTCGGCGGTCAGTCCAGCTGGTACGCGGACTGGACGTCGGCGAGCAACACGAACGGCCAGAAGTACACCTACAAGTGGGAGACCTTCCTCACCAAGGAGCTCCCGAACTTCCTTGCCGGATATGGCGTTTCGAAGACCAACAACGCGGTTGTCGGTCTGTCGATGTCCGGCCCGGCCGCGCTGCGCCTGGCCGCGTTCAACCGCGGTCAGTTCAAGCACGCGTCCTCGTTCTCCGGTCCGCTGAACTGGAACGCTCCCGGCATGCGCGAAGCGATTCGCATCATGATGCTGGACGCGGGCCGCTTCAACGTGGACTCGCTCGCCGCCCCGTGGAGCCCCGCGTGGCTGCGCATGGACCCCGCGGTGTTCGCGCCGCAGCTCAAGGGTCTGCCGATGTACATCTCGGCCGCCAGTGGTCTCCCGACCGAGGCGCCGAACTCGGCGATCGGCGCGTTCAACACCGCCAACGCCATGGGCATCGAGGCGATCTCGATGGTCACCACCCGCCTGTTCCAGCAGCGGCTGAACTCGCTGGGTATCCAGGCGACCTACGACTTCCCGGCGGCGGGTACGCACACCTGGAAGAACTGGGAAGCCGAGCTCTGGAAGGCGCGTCCGCTGATCCTGCAGTCGCTGAACTCCTGAGCCCTCGCACCACCGAGAACCGGCCGTCCTCTCCCCGGAGAGGACGGCCGGTTCTTTTGTCGTGAATTCCCGCGAAAGGCGGTGGCGCGGTAGAAACCTTCTGTGACACGTGTGGCAAGTGGTGGTAGGGGGAGGCGCGGGCGCGGCGGACTGATGGCGCTCGCGGTGGCCGCGTCGGTCCTGGTGACGGGCGGCGCGGTGGCCGCCGCGCCGAACGCGCCCGAGATACGGAATGTGGTGTGGCTGACCGAGAGACGGGTCGCGCTGTGGGTGGACTCGCCGGCCATGGGTGCTCGGATTCAGGTGCAGCTGCTGCTCGCACGAGACTGGAACATCCAGCCGGACAGTCGATTTCCAGCGCTTTTCCTGCTCGACGGACGCTGGGCGAGCGACGACGAGAGCGGGTGGACCAGGGACGCCGGGGCGCAGAAGTTCTACGCGGACAAGAACATCACGGTCGTGTTGCCGGTGGGCGGGCAGTCGAGCTGGTACACGAACTGGCGAAGACCCGACCGCGGCAGGACCTATCGGTGGGAGACCTTCCTCACCAAGGAACTGCCGCCGCTGCTGGAGCGCTCGTGGCGGACTAACGGCGTGCGCGGCATGCTCGGCGCCGCCCTCGGCGGCAGCGCCACCATGACCCTGGCCGCGCGCAATCCCGGCTTCGTGCGCTTCGCCGGTTCCTTCTCCGGCGTGCTGACCACGACCACTCTCGGTATGCCGCAGGCGATCCGCTACACCATGCGCGAGGCCGGCGGCTTCGACTCGGAGAACATGTGGGGCCCGGTCACCGACCTCGAATGGGCCGCGCACGATCCCTACGCGCTGGCCGAACGGCTCAAGGGCGTGAGCCTGTACGTCTCGACCGGCAGCGGGCTCGCCGGGGCGCGGGACATACCGCACGGCATTCCCGGGGTGAGCACCGATTGGACGGGTATGGCGCTGGAAGTTATCGCGCGTTTCTCCGCCCGGCAATTCGTAGCAAAGCTCAATAAATTGAGCATTCCGATTCAGGTGAATTATCGACCGTCCGGAACGCATTCCTGGCCGTATTGGGATTTCGAGATGCGGCAGTCCTGGCCGCAGGCCGCGGCCGCGCTCGGGGTGCAGGACGCGCCGGGCTGTGCGACCGCGGGTGAGATCGCGCCCGTGGCACTGTCGAAGAACTGGCTCGGTGACTGCGTGACCCGGGAGTTCGCACTGGCCGGGGGTGCGGCACAGGACTTCCGGGGCGGGCGGGTGTTCTGGTCCGAAGCCGGCGGGGCGCACGCGGTGGGCGGATCGATCGGCGGCGCGTACCAGGGCGCGGCGGGACCCGGTGGAACGCTTGGTTTTCCAATAAGCGACGAAACTCCCATTCCGGGCGGCGTGCGGCAGAATTTCCAGCGCGGCTACATCGTCTTCCGAGAGGGAAAGGCCGAAATACACGCCAGCTGAACGAGATACTTGCCAGCTACCGGGTGCGCACCGGTAATGTGCTCCGATGTCCGTGACGCCAGTCACGTTTGGTGTCGTTCCCCCTTGCGGTTCAGGAGCACAATTCTGATGGCAGCACAGGGCCCGTCATGCCCACGTTCGGTTCCAGAGCTCGATTCGGTTCGTCACGACAGGACGCGTCACTGGCGACGCGTGCTGACGGTCGCGGCCGCCGCGGTGGTACTGCCCGGGGCGACGGTCTTACCGGGAGTCGCTGGGCTGCCTGGCTTCTCGGGTTCGGCCGCGGCCGCCCCCGCGCCGCTGCTGCGCGCACCCGAGGGCGGTGCGGACGCGGCGCCGGCCGCCGACCCGAAGCCCGCGGCCGATCCGCAGCCCGTCGCCGACCCGGCCCCGGCGGCGCCCGCCGCCGCGCCCGCTCCGGCCGCCGCGGGTGATCCCGCGCCCCCGGAACCGCCGGCGCGCCCGCGTTTCCAGGAATTCATGGTGCCCTCGAGCATGGGCCCGGTGAAGGTGCAGGTGCAGTGGGCCGCGCGCGGCGGCGACGCGGCGCTGTACCTGCTCGACGGCCTGCGCGCGCGGGACGACTTCAACGCCTGGTCCTTCGAGACCGACGCGCTCAAGCAGTTCATCGACGACGATGTGACGCTGGTGATGCCGGTCGGCGGACAGTCCAGCTTCTACTCGGATTGGCGTGCGCCCTCGGGCACGAACGGGCAGAAGTTCACCTACAAGTGGGAGACGTTCCTGTCCGAGGAGCTGCCCGCTTTCCTGGAGGGACACGGCGTCTCGCGCACCCGCAACGCGGTGGCCGGGCTGTCCATGGGCGGATCGGCGGCGCTCGCGCTCGCGGCCTACCACCGCGACCAGTTCAAGCATGCGTCCTCGTTCTCCGGCTACCTCAACATCTCCGCCCCCGGTATGCGCGAGGCGATTCGCCTGGCGATGCTGAGCGCCGGGCGCTTCAACGTGGACTCGATGGCGTGGCCGTGGAGTCCGGCGTGGCTGCGCATGGACCCCTTCGTCTTCGCGCCGCAGCTGCGCGGCCTGCCGATGTACGTGTCGGCGGCGTCCGGCCTGCCCGGTCCGTACGACGACCGGGAGGACAGGACCACCTTCGACACCGTCAATGCCGTGGGCCTGGAGGCGCTGTCGATGGTGTCCACGGTCGCGTTCATGTCCCGCCTGAAGCAGCTCGGCATCGACGCGCACTACAGCACCCCGGGCAAGGGCACCCATTCCTGGGGTTATTGGCAGGACGAACTCGCCAGCGCCCGGCCGGATATTCTGCGCGCCCTGGGTGTTTAACCGGACCGCCGACCCGCAGATTCGGACGAACAAAACCAATAGTTAGCTGAATGCTCCTGATTACCCGCGCGTCTTCCCGGCCGCGCGGGTAATCAGGGGTACAACAATTGTGTGGCTGGAGTTGTTCGTGGGACGAAGCGAGCGCGCCGACGCTGGGTGACAAGAGCCGCTACCTTGGTTTTCGCCATGGTCGCGGGATCTTTCGCGGGGCTGGGTCCGGCTGCGGCCGAACCCGAGGCTCCCGTGGAATCCGGTCCGGCGACGGTCCAGAAAGTCGTGTGGCTGGGTGATCGCCGGGTGGCGTTGTGGGTGAATTCGCCCGCCTCCGGCACGCCCGTCCAGGTTCAGCTGTTGCTGGCCCGTGATTGGCGCTCCCGCCCGGACGCCAAATTCCCGGTCATGTTCATGCTGGACGGCCTGCGTGCCACCAACGAGGAGAACGGCTGGACCAAGGAGGCGGGCGCGGCGGGCTTCTTCGCCGACAAGAACGTCACCGTGGTGCTGCCGATCGGCGGCCAGTCCAGCTTCTACACCGACTGGCTGCAACCCGACAACGGCCACAACTACAAGTGGGAGACCTTCCTCACCAAGGAACTGCCGCCGCTGCTGGAAAGCCAGTGGCGCGCCACGAGTTCGCGTGCGGTGTCCGGTCTCTCGATGGGCGGCACCGCCGCCATGATGCTGGCCGCGCGCAATCCCGGCTGGGTCCGGCACGCCGCCTCCTACTCCGGATTCCTCACCCTGACCACCCTCGGCATGCCGCAGATGGTCAATTTCGCGATGAAGGATTCCGGCGGCTTCGACTCCAACGCGATGTTCGGCCCGCCGAGCAGCCCGGAGTGGAAGGCCCACGACCCGTACGAGCTCGCCGAGCAGCTGAAGGGCACCGGCCTCTACATCTCCAGCGGCAGCGGCACCGCGGGCGCCACGGATCCGCCCGGCGACATCCCCGGGCTCACCAGCAATTACGCCGGTATGGGTCTGGAAGTGCTGTCCCGCTTGAGCTCTCAGAACTTCGTGTCCAAGCTGAACAAGCTCAACATCCCGGTGCAGGTGAGCTACCGCCCCTCGGGCACGCACACCTGGCCCTACTGGGATTTCGAGATGCGGCAGTCCTGGGCGCAGACCGCCGCCGCGCTCGGCGTGGACGGCACCGCCACCGACTGCAAGCTCGGCGGCGCGATAGCCGGTGCGGCACAGGCGAACAACTGGCTCGGCGACTGCCTGACCGCGGAGTACGCGGTCGCCAACGGCGTGGCGCAGGACTTCCGCAACGGCCAGGTCTACTTCTCCCCGGCCACCGGGGCCCAGGCCGTCGGCGGCGCCATCAGCGGCACCTTCGCCGGTCTGAACGGGTCCGGCAGCGGGCTCGGATTCCCCACCGGCGGTGAGGAAGCGCTGCCCGACGGCCGCGGCCGCTGGCAGCGCTTCCAGAACGGATCCATCTACTGGACCCCGCAGACCGGCGCGCAGATGGTGCGCGGCGCGATCCTGGACGAGTGGGCCAGGCAGGGCTTCGAGGGCGGTCCGGCCGGCTACCCGAACGGACCGGAACTGCGCACCCCGAACCGGGACGGCGTGGTCCAGGGCTTCGAGCACGGGCCCATCTACTTCAGCCCGAAGACCGGCGCGCATCTGCTGCAGGGGCTGATTCTGGGCAGGTACGCCCAGATCGGTTTCGAGAACAGCGCGTTCGGCTTCCCGATGGGCGCCGAGCAACCGCTGCGCGATCTCGGCCGGTACGTCGCCTTCGAGGGCGGCAACATCTACTGGAGTCCGCTGTCCGGCGCGTGGGGCGTGCGCAACGGCCCGATCATGCACGCGTGGGGCGCACAGGGATTCGAGAACGGTCCGCTCGGCTTCCCGATCGGCGACGAGGGCATCACGGCCGCCGGCGCCCAGCAGGCCTTCCAGGGCGGTTCGATCCTGGTGCAGGGTGACCGCGCGCAGGTCTACTCGCTGGACGGCAGGCCCGTCGGCGGTCCCGTCGACACCAAGCCGGTCGTGGCCGCGCCGGATCCGGCCGCACCCGCGGCGGTACCGCCCGGCGCGCAGCCGGCTCGCGCGGATCGGCCCGCGGACGCGCAGCCCGGGCCCGCCGCGGCGCCCACCACGACCGAGCCGCGCGGTCTGGAACCGGCAGAGGGCTTTCCGCTGCCGATTCCGGCCCTCGGCCCGGAGGTGCGCCCCAACTGACCTGTTGGGGCGGGGTGCGGCGGGCGGATTTTCTCTTAGAAGTGCATGAGGTTCGGCTCCGAGTCAGCGACGTCGGCAGAGGTCGCCGCTAATGTGGGGGCCGACCTGGTGCCCGCAGACAGATCAAGGAAACGAATAAATGCATCGGACCCGTGGCAAGGTTCTCGGCGTCGTTCTCGCTTTCGCCGCCACCGGGCTGCTCGCCGCCTGTGGTGACAACGATTCGACGGCGACGAGCACGCCCACTCTGACCCCGACCACGGCCAAGACCACCGCGGCCACCACGCCCGGCGCCGAGACCCCCGGCTCCGAGGCCGCGCCCGCGCCCGAGGGCGACCCCTCCAGCACGGTGGTCGAACGGCCCGCGCCGGTGCCGAGCGAGTTCATCACCACCCCGAGCAATGCCGCGCCGCTCGGGGATCGCGACAAGACCTTCCTCGACGAGCTGAAGAAGCGCGGCATCAACCCGGCCGCCTCCGACATCGCGCTCACCGCGGGCAACCTGGTGTGCCAGGGCAAGGCCCAGGGCGCGCCCGAGGACCAGATCATCACCTACGTGACCGCGATCGCGGGCTCGGATCCCGGCTTCGACGAGTCGAAGATGTCGGTGGAGCAGGCGGGCAAGATCTACTACGAAGTCGCCGCGGCCAGCTACTGCGACAAGTGATGTCGCGACGCCGTTCCGGAGGCCGGTCCGCCCCGAAGGGGTGCCTGCTGCTCATCGCCGCGATCGTCCTGGTGATCATCGTGGTGCTGCTGCTGTGGTACCTGCTGGCGGGCCGGCTGAAGGTGCCCGGACCCAAGCCGCCCGGCCCGACGCCGCCGACCTCGCAGCCCGAGAGCTGCCCGGACGTGCTGTTCCTGTCGGTGCCCGGTACCTGGGAGTCCAGTAGCACCGACGATCCGTACAACCCGTCCGCGAATCCGGCGTCGCTCATGCTCAACATCTCCAACCCGGTCCGGGAGAAGTTCCCGGACAACCGGCTGGAGGTCTACACCGTCCCGTACGTGGCGCAATTCTCCAATCCCGTCGCGCTGCCGCCGGACGGCCAGCAGTCCTACAACAACTCGCGGTCCGAGGGCACCCGCAAGGCCACCGAGAAGCTGGCCGAGACGTATTCGGCCTGCCCGCTGACCAGCTATGTGATCGTCGGTTTCTCCCAGGGCGCGGTCATCGCGGGCGATGTCGCCGCCCAGATCGGCGCGGGCGACGGGCCCGTCCCGGCGGACCGGGTGCTCGGCGTGACCGTCATCGCCGACGGGCGCCGTGATCAGGGGGCCGGACAGCCGACCGAGATCGGCGTCTCGCCGCCCGGCGTCGGCGCGGAGGTCGCCCTGCGCGGCCTGAACGTCCCCGGCATCACCATGACCGGACCGCGCGCGGGCTTCGGCGCGCTCGCCGACCGGTCCTTCACCATGTGCTCCCCGGGCGACCTCATCTGCGATGCACCCAAACAGGCCCTGAACCCGCTGAACATCATGGCCAGCGTCGGCACCCTGGTGAAGGCCGCCGGGAATCCGGTGCACAGCCTCTACGCGGGCTTCGTCGTCGACGACGCGGGCAACACCGCGACGACCTGGACGGTGAACTGGGCGAGCGGCCTGATCGAGAACGCTCCGCACCCGCCGCATTCCTAGAACCGGTTCCGCCCCGGTCCGCGTCGTCGATCCCGAACCGAGCGGGCCGCGAACCCCGTGATTGGGGTGGGTCACGAGGTCCGCGAGCAGCCGGAGTGAGGTGGAGGCAAATTAAATACAGCCGACCCCCTAGTTTCGGGGTCACGTTGTAGAGTGCACCAGATTGCGGTGCCTGGCTTGCGCGGCGCCGCAGCAGAATCCGGCCAGCCAGGAGCAAGGTGTTCATGAGAGCAGTCGCCGCCGTACCGCCTACGGCGACCGCTCCGGGCTGGAAGAAAGCAGCGGACACGCCGAGGCCGGGACTCGCCCGAAGGTGCTTGGCGTGTGCAACTCCTCTGTCTTCGCCGGCTGTGGCGGTCGGCACATCAGCCGGGACCGTCGTCCGGGTCCGTCGGGTGCGGCAACTCACATCCATGCCATCGTGTGTGAACATCGCCCACCCAAACATCGACATTCGCGCCGGTGATCCCGTGTGCGGAGGCCGAGTGAGCTGGGATATGTTTGGCCGCTCCGGAGCATGGCAGGGTGGCCGCTCTGTAACATGACCCTGGTTTGAGTACATCTAGCCAATAGACGGTCACCGCGCAGACCGCAACAGAATTCTGCAGGTCGGCTCTCGCAAGAGCTCCCCGCGGGCGAAAAGTCGGGGCCCCACACAGGCAACAGCGGCATCGTCGCCGCCCATGTCGCGTGTGCCTCGGAGGAGAAGAAGGAATGGACGAGACTTTCGACGATTACCTCGACGAAACGGGGAACATCACGATTCCCGAGGGGCGCACCCTCGTCGACTACGTCGAGAAGCACACAGCCGGGAATGACGCGAACGATCTGGCTTACCGCTACATCGACTACTCCCGTGAGCGCGACGGCGTGTACCAGGACCTCACCTGGAGTCAGTTCGGCACTCGGCTGCGCGCGGTGGCCGCCAGACTGCAGCAGGTGACCAAGCGCGGCGATCGGGTCGCGATCCTGGCCCCGCAGGGGCTGGATTACGTCATCTCCTTCTTCGCGGCGATCTACGCGGGCACCATCTCGGTGCCGTTGTTCGATCCGGACGAGCCGGGCCACACCGATCGCCTGCACGCGGTGCTCGGCGACTGCACGCCCGCGGCGATCCTGACGGCCAGCTCCTCGGCCGCCGGTGTCCGCCAGTTCTTCCGTGCGCTGCCCGCGGCCCAGCGTCCCCGCATCATCGCCGTGGACGCGATCCCCGACAGCGTGGGCGAATCCTGGATCCGCCCCGACATCGCGGTAGACGATATCGCGTACCTGCAGTACACCTCCGGTTCGACACGCACCCCGGCGGGTGTGGAGATCACCCATCGTGGTGTCGGGACCAACGTGCTGCAGATGGTGAACGCGCTGGACCTGAACTGGAATTCGCGCGGCGTCACCTGGCTGCCGCTGTACCACGACATGGGCCTGCTCACGGTGATCCTGCCCGCGGTCGGCGGCAAGTACATCACCATCATGTCGCCGTCGGCGTTCGTGCGCCGTCCCTCGCGCTGGATCCAGGAGCTGGCCGCCGTGTCCGACGGCGCCGGAACCTTCGCCGCCGCACCGAACTTCGCCTTCGAGCACGCCGCCGCGCGCGCGGTGCCCAAGCCCGGCGAGTCGCTGGACCTGTCCAACGTGCTCGGCCTGATCAACGGCTCCGAGCCGGTGACCACCGGGTCGATGAAGAAGTTCAACGAGGCGTTCGCCCCGTACGGCCTGCCCAAGACGGCCATCAAGCCCTGCTACGGCATGGCCGAGGCCACGCTGTTCGTCTCGGCCACCCGGCACGAGGACGAGGCCAAGGTCATCTACGTGGACCGCACCGAGCTCAACGCCGGCCGGATCGTGAAGGTCGAACAGGGCACGCCGAACTCCATCGCGCAGGTCTCCTGCGGGTACGTGGCGGTCTCGCAGTGGGGCGCCATCGTGGATCCGGCCTCGGTCGATTCCCCCGAGGGCGCGACCGAGCTGCCCGAGGGCCGGGTCGGTGAGATCTGGCTGCACGGCAACAACGTCGGCATCGGCTACTGGGGTCGCGCCGAGGAGACCCAGAAGACCTTCCGGAACCGGATCGTCAACCGGGTCGCCGCGGGCTCGCACGCCGAGGGCGTTCCGGCCGACGGGAATTGGCTGCGCACCGGCGACTACGGCGTGTACGTGGACGGCGAGCTCTACATCACCGGTCGCGTCAAGGACCTGGTGATCGTGGACGGCCGCAACCACTACCCGCAGGACCTGGAGTTCTCCGCGCAGGAGGCCTCCACCCAGCTGCGCCCCGGCTTCATCGCCGCGTTCTCGGTGCCCGCCAATCAGCTGCCCGCCGAAGTCTTTGCGCAGGACAGCCATTCGGGTCTGCCCTACGACCCGGACAACGGCTCCGAGCAACTGGTCATCGTGGCCGAGCGTGGCCCGGGCGCCGGTAAGGCCGATCCGCAGCCGATCGCGGACGCGGTGCGCGGTGCGCTCTCGTCCCGGCACGGTGTGACGGCGCGGGACATTCTGCTGGTGCCCGCGGGTTCGATTCCGCGTACCTCCAGCGGCAAGATCGCGCGCGCCGCGTGCAAGGCCGCCTATCTGGAGGGCACACTGCGCGGTGGTTACACGCAGCAGGCTTTCCCCGATGCTCCAGACGAGGAGTGAGTCGGAGCAACTAACGTGAAGTGGCGCGGACCGCGATATGGTCCGCGCCATTCATGCTTGGAGCCCCGCCGCTTCGCCCGGTGAGGTTCTCGAAGGACAATCACCGCCGATACACCGCCGCACACCGTGAGCAGACAGGTAGCTTGAGGAACTGATGGCTGAGAACGAGGGCACGTCCCCCACCCAGACGACCGACAACGCTCCGGCGGTGCCCGCTGACGCGGCCCCGAAAGCGGCTCCCACCGGCGCCGATATGACGGTGGCGGAGTTGCGGGAGTGGCTGCGCAAATGGGTCGCCGACGCGACCGGGCAGCCGCTCGAGCAGATCACCGTGGACCGCCCCATGGAGGAGTTCGGCCTGGCGTCGCGGGACGCGCTCGCGCTCGGCGGTGACATCGAGGAACTGACGGGCGTCATCCTCAACGCGACCATCGTCTATCAGCACCCGACGATCGCCTCGCTCGCCGAGCGAATCATCAACGGGGAACCGGATCTTCCGGCCGAGTCGGCCGACGACTCGTTCTACACCGCGGGGTACACCCCGGACGAGGCGCACGACATCGCCATCGTCGGGTTGTCCACCCGCCTGCCGGGTGCGGGCGATACGCCCGAATCCACCTGGGATTTCCTCATCAACCGCGGTGACGGCATCCGCGATCTACCCGAGGGTCGCTGGTCGGAGTTCCTGACCGATCCGCGCGCGGCCGAGGCCGTGGCGAACGCGAACACCAAGGGCGGCTACCTCGACCAAGAGGTCATCAAGGGCTTCGACGCCGAATTCTTCGCCACCTCGCCGGTCGAGGTGGAGCGCATGGATCCGCAGCAGCGGCTCACCATGGAGCTCACCTGGGAAGCGCTGGAGCACGCCAGGATTCCGGCGAACACCCTCAAGGGCGAGCCGGTCGGCGTGTACGTCGGCTCCTCGGGCAACGAGTTCATGCTCATCGCCGCGATGAGCGTCGGCAACACCGAGCAGGACAAGACCCCGCTGTCGGCCGAGGCCTACGGGATCATGGGCTCGGTTTCGTCGATCATCGCCAACCGCACCTCGTACTTCTTCGACTTCCGCGGACCGTCGGTGGCCATCGACACCGCGTGCTCGTCCTCGCTGGTCGCGGTGCACGACGCGGTGCGCGCGCTGCGCAGCGGCGAAGCCGATCTGGCGCTGGCCGGCGGCGTGAACGCCCTGGTCGCGCCGATGGCGACGCTGGGCTTCGACGCCAACGGCGGTGTGGCCAAGGACGGTCACATCAAGGCGTTCTCGTCCGACGCTGACGGCATGGTCCGCGCCGAGGGCGGTGCGCTGCTGGTGCTCAAGCGCCTGGCCGACGCCGAACGCGACGGCGACACCGTGTACGCGGTCATCAAGGGCTCGGCGGTCAACAACGACGGCCGCTCCAACGGCATGCTCGCGCCGAACCCGGACGCGCAGGCCGAGGTACTGCGCCGGGCCTACCGCGACGCCGGAATCGCCCCGTCCAGCGTCGATTACATCGAGGCGCACGGCACCGGCACGCTGATCGGCGATCCGATCGAGGCCGACGCGCTCGGCCGGGTGATCGGCCGCGGCCGCGACGACGACAAGCCCGCGCTGCTGGGCTCGGCCAAGACCAACTTCGGGCACCTGGAGTCCGGTGCGGGCGCCGCGGCGCTGGCCAAGGTCATCATGTCGCTGCAGCACAACGTGATTCCGCCGAACCTCGGGTACGCCGGACCCAACCCGTACATCCCGTGGGACACCGCGCATCTCAAGGTCGTCGAGCAGCCGACCGAGTTCCCGCGCTACAGCGGTAGGGCCACCGTCGGCGTCTCCGGCTTCGGTTTCGGCGGCACCAACGCGCACATCGTCGTGCAGGAGTACGTGAAGACCCCGGTCGTTCCCGCGCCCGACGCCGCCGCGCCCGCGCCGGTCGATCTCGACAACGAGAACACCGACGTGATCTCCGAGGCCGAGCACATCGTCGCCGAAGCCGCCGCGCCGGAGCCGGAATGGGCCGACCGCGACGAGCCGCTGCCGCTGATCCTGCCGGTCTCGGCGTATCTGCCCTCGCGTCGCCGCCGCGCCGCCGCCGATCTGGCCGACTGGCTGGAAAGCGAAGCCGGACAGGCGACTCCGCTGGCGGACGTGGCCCGGTCGCTGGCCAAGCGCAACCACGGCCGCTCGCGCGGCGTGGTGGTGGCCAAGACGCACGAGGAGGCCGTCGCCGGCCTGCGCGCCATCGCCGAGGGCAAGCCGGGCACCGGCGTGTACACCGCCGACGCTCCCGCCGCCCGCGGCGCGCTGTGGGTCATGGCCGGTTTCGGCGCCCAGCACCGCAAGATGGGCAAGCAGCTCTACAACGAGAACTCGATCTTCCGTAAGACCGTCGACGAGGTCGACGAGTACGTGCTGGACGAGGCCGGCTACTCGGTCCGCGAGATGATCCTGGACGACGAGCAGGATTGGGACATCGGCACCGGCCAGGTCGGCACCTTCACCATCCAGCTCGGCCTGAACGCGGTGCTGCGCGCGCACGGCGCGGAACCCGCGGGCATCGTGGGCCATTCGCAGGGCGAGGTCGCGGGCGCGTACATCTCCGGCGGCCTGACCCTGGAGGACGCGGTCCGCGTCATCTGCGCCCGTTCGCGGCTGATGGCCGAGGGCGAGGCCATGATCACCGACGACCAGGTGCGCAACATGGCGCTGGTCGAGTACTCGGCCGAGGCCATCGCCGAGATCCTGGTGGACTACCCGGACATCGAGGTCGCGGTCTACGCCGCGCCGACCAACACCGTCATCGGCGGTCCGCCGGATCAGGTGCACGCGATCGTGGCGCGCGCCGAGGCCGAGGGCAAGTTCGCGCGCGTGCTGCAGACCCGCGGCGCGGGCCATACCTCGCAGATGGACATGCTGCTCGGCGAATTGGCCGCCGAGCTGGCCGGTCTGGAGCCGACCGTGCTGAAGCACGATCTGTACTCCACCGTCCACAAGGAGACCGTCTACCGCGCGGGCAACCCGCCGGTGCACGACGTGGACTACTGGGTCACCAACATGCGCGGCTCGGTGTACTTCACCAATGCCATCGCGCAGGCGGTGAACTCGGGCATCACGACCTACCTGGAGCTGGCGCCGAACTCGGTGGCGCTCATGCAGGTGCTCGGCACCACGTTCGCGGCCGGCGTGCACAACGCCGCGCTCATTCCGACGCTCAAGCGCAAGGAAGACGAGTCCGCCGCGGTCATCTCGGCGCTGGCGCAGCTGTACGTGCAGGGCCACGCGGTGGATCTGCCGTCGCTGGTGCCCGCGGGTGACTACGCCGACGTGCCGCGTACGGCGTTCCTGCGCAAGCAGTACTGGCCCAAGGTCGGGCTGGCCGCCGATTCGGGCAGCAGCCGGATTCCGGGCGCGCACGTGGCGCTGCCGGACGGCCGCCACGTCTGGGAGGTGCAGGCCGCGGCCGTCACCGACCTGACCGAGCTGGTGAAAGCCGCTGCGGCGCAGGTGCTCTCGGAGGTGACCGTGGGCGCGTCCGTCGCGCACGCGGCGCTGCCCGCCGCGGGCACCCTGACCACCACGCTGACTCCGCATCTGGGCGGCGCGTCGGTCGCGGTGCACGCCAAGCAGGGCGCCGCCTTCACCGCGCTGTTCGACGCCGTCGTCGCCTCCGGCGCGCCGCTGCCGGAATCGGTTGTGGCACAGCCGGTCGCGGCCCTCGCCGCCGCTCCGGCCGCCGAGGTGGAGGTCGTCGAGGCCGCCGGCGATCGCTGGGATCCCAACGGCCGCCAGACCATCGAGCAGCGCCTGGCGCTCATCGTCGCGGAGTCGATGGGGTACGCGGTCGAGGATTTGCCGATGGAGATCCCGCTGATGGAGCTCGGCCTGGACTCGCTCATGGCCATGCGCATCAAGAACCGGGTGGAGTACGAGTTCGATATTCCGCAGCTGCAGTTGCAGGCGGTGCGCGATGCCAGCCTGCTCGAGGTCGGCAAGGTGCTGCGCTACGCGATCGAGCATCGCGAGGAGCTGGCCGATATCGCCGCGCGGCAGGCCGCGGGTGAGGACATCTCGGTCGACGGCGATCTGGTCGCCGCCGCGCGCGCGGCCATGGCGGCGGGCACCGATCCGCTCGCGGTGCTGCCGACCGCGGCCGACCGGCTCGACGCCGAGGCGTCGGACGTGATCGCCGAGGCGACCGAGATCGTGGCCGAGGCGGAGGCCGAATCCACCACCACCGCAGCCGATTTCGAGGCCGCGCCGCCGGTCGGGGAGACCGACAAGGACAACGTGCCCCCGCGCAACGGCGCCGAACGCCTGGCGTACGGCACCTGGGCGCTGGCGACCGGCAAGTCCGCGGGCGGCATCTTCAACCCGCTGCCGGAGCTGGACGACGCCACCATGGACAAGCTGGTGGCCCGGCTCTCGGAGCGGGTCAAGGCGCAGGTCAGCGCGGATGAGGTGCGGGCCTGCACGACGATCGAGAAGCTGGCCGACCTGGTCGCCACCTATCAGGAGCACGGTGACGACGTCGAAGGCTTCGTGCGCACCCTGCGCGCGAAGGAGGCCGGTTCCACCGCGATCCCGGTCTTCGTCTTCCACGCCTCGGGTGGCAACACCCTCGTGTACGAGCCGCTGCTCAAGCGCCTGCCGGCGGGCACCCCGATGTACGGTTTCGAACGCGTCGAGGGTTCCATCGAAGAGCGTGCGCGCCAGTACATTCCGGAGATCCGCAAGCGGCAGCCCGAGGGTCCGTACTTCCTCTACGGCTGGTCGCTGGGCGGCGTGTTCGCGCTGAAGGTCGCCGAGCTCATGCGCGCCGAGGGCGCGGATGTGCGCGAGGTCGGCCTGATCGACGTGGCGCTGCCGTCGCAGCCGCACCTGGACACCCCGGAGGAGCGGGTGAACCGGGTCCGGCGTTTCCAGAACTTCGCCAAGAAGACCTATGGCTTCGAGGGCGAACTCGACGACGAGCAGCTCGAGGAATTGGCCGCGGCCTCGGACGCCGAGCAGATCGACATCGTCCTGGAACTGGTCAAATTCGCCGGAGTGGACATTCCGGGCGGCGTGCTCGAACACCAGCGCAGCTCGTACATCGACGGCGGTGAGCTGCAGCGGATCTCGCCGCAGCACTACGACGGCCACGTGGTGCTCTACCTCGCGGACCGCTACCACGACGGAATCATCGAGCTGGAGCCACGTTTCGGTGAGCGCCTGCCCAATGGCGGCTGGGACGAGCACATCCCGAATCTGGAGGTCATTCACATCCCCGGCGACCACATCGATATCGTGGACGAGCCGCGCATCGCGACCATCGGCGCCGATCTGACCAAGAAATTGGGGGCCGTCGACACGACGCCGAAATAGCCGCGCTGCGAAACGGGTTCTGCGAAAGTAGGTTTCTACCGAAGGGAGTCCTGTGAGCACTACCGCCGAGAAACTCGCTGACCTGCGACGGAAGTTGGAAGTCGCGAGGGAACCGGCGGGTGCAGCGGGAATCGCCAAGCGCGAGCGCAAGCACATTCCTTCCGCTCGCGACCGGATCAACATGCTCCTGGATCCCGGTACCTTCGTGGAAATCGGTGCGCTGGTTCGCAATCCGGGCGAAAAGGACGCACTCTACGGCGACGGCGTCGTCACCGGTCACGGCCTCGTCGAGGGCCGGCCGGTGGCGGTGTTCTCCCACGACCAGACCGTCTACGGCGGTTCGGTCGGGGAGATGTTCGGCCGGAAGGTCGCGGGCATCATGGAATTCGCCGCCAAGGTGGGTTGCCCGGTGGTCGGCATCAACGACTCCGGCGGCGCGCGCGTGCAGGAGGCGGTGACCTCGCTGGCCTGGTACGCAGAACTGGGCAGGCGGCAGGAACCGTTGTCCGGCTTGGTTCCGCAGATCTCCATGATCCTGGGCAGTTGCGCCGGCGGCGCGGTCTACGCGCCGATCAACACCGATGTCGTGGTCGCCACCGAGGCCGCCTACATGTTCGTCACCGGCCCCAAGGTGATTCGCGAGGTCACCGGTGAGGACGTGAGCCTCGAGGAACTGGGCGGCGCGCGCAGCCAGGCCGACTACGGCAACATCCACCACGTCGCCAAGGACGAACTGGCCGCGTTCGAATGGGTGCGCCAGTACCTGGGGTATCTGCCGTCGAGCTGCCAGGAGTTGCCGCCGATCGTGAATCCCGGTCTGGAGCCGGACATCACGGACTCCGATCGGGAACTCAACGGCATCGTCCCGGACGCCGACAACGCCGGCTACGACATGTACGACGTCCTGATCCGCATCTTCGACGACGGTGAGTTCCACGAGTTCGGCGACTCCGCGGGCCGAAATGTCATCTGCGGCTTCGCCCGTGTCGACGGGCGCAGCATCGGCGTCGTCGCCAATCAGCCCCTGGTCTACGCCGGCGCCCTCGACGCGCGGGCCTCGGACAAGGCCGCGCACTTCGTCCGGCTCTGCGACGCGTACGAGATCCCGCTGGTCTTCGTCGTCGACACCCCGGGCTTCCTGCCCGGCGTCGAGCAGGAGAAGATCGGCGTCATCAAACGCGGCGGCCGCTTCATCTTCGCGTTCGTCGAGGCGACGGTGCCGAAGGTGACGGTGGTGATCCGCAAGTCCTACGGCGGCGGGTACGCGGTCATGGGTTCCAAGCAGCTCGGAGCGGACGTGAACCTGGCCTGGCCGACCGCCCGCATCGCGGTCATGGGCGCCGAGAGCGCGGTCAGCCTGATCGGGGCCAAGTCGCTGGAGGCCGCGCCCGAGGATCAGCGCGCCGCCATGCGCCGGCAGATGATCGCCTTCTACAACGCCACCATCGCCACGCCGTGGGTCGCGGCCGAGCGCGGCTACATCGACGCCGTCATCGACCCGGCCACCACCCGGCTGGAAATCCGTAAGGCGTTGCAGCTGTTGCGCGACAAGAAGATCGCTCGAAACCCGCGCAAACACCACCTTCTTCCGCTCTGACGCGGTGACCGCGGCGCCCGGATCCGAGCGGATCCGGGTCGCGCGGGGGTGCGAGATGTGTCCGATTTGCGGCTCGCCGATTGCGTCGAATCGATTGGTCGGTTGACTCGCATGTGAGAGCCTTCAGCTATGAGTAGCTCACCTAAGGCATTGCTCGAAGGCGGACCTGACGGGCTCGATCATCGCATCGTCCCCATTACGCCGCCGGGAATCGAGTTGCGGGTGGCGTTCGGCGGCGGCTACGAGCGGTTCAAGGTGACCCCGCGCTGGGAGGACACCCCAGAGGGCAGCCTCCCGGTCTACGAATGGGTGGCCCACATCCCGGGCTGAACCCGGATGGGGCCGGGCCGAGGTCGAGACCGCGCCCGGACGAGAGCAGCGCCCGCGCCGTCGCGCGGCGGGTGAGACCTACCGATGCGCCGGTTCCGCGCGGCGGATCGGCTGCCGCGTCGGGGCCCGGTCCTGGCCGAGGAACTCGGCGATCTCCGCGTACACCTGCGCCGGCTTCTCCATGACCAGCAGGTGCGAGGTCGCGGGGGTGATGGAGAGTTCGGAATCGGGGATGGCCCGGTACAGGGCGATGGTGTGCTCCAGCGCGACGGCGTCGTCGTCGCCGGACATGACCAGGGTGCGGTGCGGGATGTCGCGCAGCTCCTCGGGGGACAGGGTCGGCCCGGTGCGGCCCATGTCGAGCATCTTGCGGGCCACGACGGGGAAGTGGCCTTCGCCGTGCGGTGACACCTCGCCGTAGCGTCCGGCCAGGTACTTCTGCGTGTCCGGATCCTCGAATCCGTCCATGACACCGGGCAATACGCCGATGTGGTGGAAGTTGCCGCTGATCAGCACCAGCTTGCGGACCAGATCCGGGCGGCGCAGCGCGACCAGCAGCGCGACGATCGCGCCGTCGCTGTGCCCGACCAGGTGCGCGGGCTCGCCGACCACCTTCTCCAGGAAGGCGACCAGATCCTCCGCCATCACGTCGTAGGTGAGCGGGCCGTCGACGTCGGGGGTGTGGCCGTGGCCGCGGCGGTCGGTGGTGTACACGCGGAAGCGGCCGACCAGCGCGGGCATGGCGGGGGCGAACATGCGTGAATCCACGAACCCGCCGTGCAGCAGGACCACCGGTTCGCCGTCACCGTGTACGTCGTACCAGGTCGCTACATCGCCGAGTTGAATATTCACCATGGCTATATCTTCCCGGTAGGTTCCACCCTTACTCACAACGGGTGGGTTTCCCCGGTGAGGACGGGTGAAACGGGCGCCGGGACGGGTGAAACGAGAACGGCCGCCCGCGTGCTGCGGGCGGCCGTTCGCCGGGTCGGCGCGCCGGTCGGGTGGTCGGCGCGGCGGGTCAGGAGACCCGGAGCTGTCCCGGGGACCAGAAGCCGGACCTGGTCGCCGTCGAGGTCTCGATCTCGGCGGGCTGGGCCGGGTAGTACTGGTCGTACTGTTCCAGCGAACCCCAGTCCCGATCCCAATCGTCGTTCAGATAGGTCGGGATGGTCTTGGACTTGGCCAGCATCTCGGTGAAGCCGAGCGGGCCGCCGTTCTCGGCCGCCTGCCAGGTGTTGGTGGAGCTGATGGCCAGCGGGCGGTCGGGCAGGATGCGGAAGTTCGGCATCTCGGCCACGCCGTAGCGGTGATCGAACGGGCGCTGGCACGGGAACTGCAGGCCCACCGCCCAGTCCAGCAGCACCGGCTGGGTGGAGCCGATGTAGCTGTTGAGCGTCTGCAGCTTGGGCACGCGCGGCGCGGTGAACGCCAGCCACTGATCGCCGATCAGGATCGGGTCCTTGGCGTTGATGCGCACGGCGTCCGCGTTCTCGGGCAGCGCCGAGAACGGCACCCGCAGGTTGCGCCACGACGGGGCCGGCCCGATGTCGCGCGGCAGGTAGGAGCCGAGTTCGGTGACGGTGCCGTCGGCCTCGCGATGGCCGTACTCGACCACCAGCGACTGCCCGTAGGTCATGTTGCCGGTGTCGTCGAAGGACAGGATGCGACCGGCGGCCGAAATCACCACCAGCGGAGTGTCATCCGAGCGCGCGGGCAGCTGGTACCAGCTGGACTTCATCTCGGCGGGCTGCTGCACGCCGTCCTGGTAGCTGCCCATCACCGGGGTGGTGGCGGGGTCCAGGCCGAACGGCAGCGCGGCGGTGCTGCCGTTGACGCCCTCGGCGCCCTTGCCGCCGGCGGTGCCCGCGCTCTCGCCCTCCTCGAAGGCGGGGCCGATGGTCTGGGTGTCGGTGTTGCCGGTGCCCGGCTTCACCTCGACGTTGTCCGCGCTGATCTTCTCCGGAATGCCGTTGGGGGAGAAGCCGATCGGGTTCGCCCCGGCGAGCGGGTCGTTGTTCACCGGCGGGTTGGCCGGATCGATGATCGGGGTCAGGTTGCCGCCGTTGACGTCGGTCTCCACCAGCACGTCGTTGGCCAGGCCGCACGAATTGCCGCCCACCGCGTCGAAGTTCGAGCGCGCGAGCGAATACGCGGGGTACTGCGACACCGCGCCCTTGACCAGCGACAGCACCTCGAACGCCACCATGAGCGCCGCGATGACGGTCAGCGGGATCGCGGCGAAGCGCCGAATCCGCCTGCCGCGCGCGGTCTTTCCGTTCGCCATCGGCTTGGCGTAGCCCTCGCGCAGCGACTGCCACGCCACCACGGCCAGGGCCAGGCCGAACAGCATGAGCATGAGGGTGTTGGACTGGTAGCCGCTGAGCGACACCCGCTTGTCGTACCAGGGCACGCCGTAGCTGGAGACGTACCAGTAGCCGTTGATGCCGGAGAACGCCACGGCCAGGGTGAACAGCAACCCGGCCAGGAACACCGAGCGGTTCTTGCGCGAGCGCAGCGCGGTGGCCGACACCGCGACCGCCGTCACCGCCGCCAGCGAACCCGCGATGCCCGCGTACGCGCCGAAGTGGTGCGTCCACTTGGTCGGGTTGAACATCATGAAGAAGATGGTTCCGAAGACCACGCCCATGAGCCGCCAGGTCGGCGCGGAGGCGATGCCCGGCACCTGCCGCCTGCGCAGCAGCACCAGCATGGTGGTGATCAGGCACAGGATCATGAGCAGGAAGGCGAAGCGGCGCGCGAGCGAGCCGTCGACGGTCTCCACGAACAGGTAGTAGTAGCGCAGATAGTCTTCGTACCAGGCCAGATTCGGCCCGATCGCCTGCCGGACGCGGTTGGCCTCCATGATCCCGGAGAAGGTCTGGTCGCCGAAAACGACCACCAGGACCAGTAATCCGGAGGCGGCGATGGGCGCCAGCAGCGCGGTGGTGCCGAACTGCTCGTGCCTGCGCACCACGATGCGGACCAGCGGCCGGATGCCGGCGAGCAGCGCGGCCACGCACATGAGGCCGGTCGGCGCGGCGGCCAGGGTGAACGCCGCGACCAGCACCGCGATCGCGGCGGGCAGCAGGCGCGCGGTGGCGATGGCGCGTTCGATGGAGACCCAGGTCAGCAGGGCGCCGAGCGCGACGATCGGCTCCGAGCGCAGGCCGTTGCAGTAGGGCAGCCAGAACGCCAGGAAGACCAGGCCGCCGGTCCACAGCGCGACCTTGGAGGTCGCCACGCCGCGGCCCAGGCGCGGGACCACCTCGCGGCTGATCACCAGCCAGCACAGGATGCCGCACAGCAGCGCCGGGATGCGCACGACCGGGCTGGCCGTGGAGATCTCGGAGAAGGCCTGGATGACGTAGTAGTACCAGCCGAACGGGGCCTCGGGGACGCCGAACCAGCGGAAGTAGTTGGCCATGTAGCCGGCGTGCGGGGCCGCCCGGACCATGGTCATGATGTAGCCGTCGTCGGAGGTGTTGGCGCCCACGAAATGCCACAGCAGCAGCGTGCCGATGATGCCGCCGTCCGCCCAGGTCGGCTTCAGCCAGTGCCGGGGGAAGATGCGCCGGTGCCCGCGGCCGTCGCTGGTGTCCAGCGCGGCGAGCGCGCCCAGCGACAGCAGGGTCAGCAGCACGGCCGCGACGATGGCGGCCAGCTTGAGCAGGGTCGGGGTGGAGGAGAACCGCGAGTCCACCGTCATGGAGAAGGAAAGGCCCTGCGGCACATCACCCTTCATGTCGGTGAAGACGCCGACCACCTGCGGGCGCAGGTCGCCGAGCAGACTGCCCTCGACCGGGACGGTGACGCTCTCGCGCCCGCCGTTCGCGGTGACCCGTTCCGCGGTGCGGGTCAGGCCCTCGAACGCGGCGAAGGTCCGGGTGTTGTCGGAGGTGATGACGATCTGCGTGCAGTCCGCCATTTCCGACCGCTGGGCGGTTGCCACGACCGCGTTGCGGTCCAGCACGTCCACGCTCTCGCCGGACACGCGGACGAACAAGCCCTGCAGGTCCGCTCCGCTACCCTGCGGCGGCGCGGTTGCCAGCAGGATGCCGCCGCGCGGATCGAGCTGGTTCACCGCCGCACAGGGAATGGTGGCCGTCAGTTCCAGCGGCACCTGCGACATGAGCGCGGCGTCGATGCTCTCCAGTGTTCCGCGCTGCGGCCACTGCACCGTCGCGACCGTCTGTTTCACCGGCAGGAACGGGGTCGCGAGCGCGAACAGCGCTCCCAGCACGCCCGCGACGATCGCGATCAGCTTCGCGGTGCGATAGTCGCGCGGCGTAGCCGCGGGCGTCGGCGGCGTAGCGGGTTTGCTCAGGACAGCGGAGGCGTCGGGCACGGTTGCTGATGGTACCCACCCGCCGACGCTCGGGTCGGCGGGTGAGGGCGGTGGTATCTGTCGTGGCTACTTCGCTCGGATCGGTGCGTCTTTTGCGAAGCCCGTGCGGGTTTCGACGACCACCTGCAGCTCGGCCGGGACCGCGTCCGGGACGTAGGGGGTGAACCGCTCCAGGGAGCCCCAGTCGCGGGACCAGTCGTCGTTCAGGTAGGACGGGATCGTCTCCGCGCGCAGCAGCAGGCCGGTCCAGCCGAGGGGGCCGCCGCCGATGTCGTCCTGCCAGGCGTTGGAGGCGTCCGAGCCGGTGCGGTCGGGCAGGATGCGCCATTCGGGTACCTCGGCCACGCCGTCGTGGTGGTCGAAGGGGCGCTGGCAGGGGAAGGCCAGGCCGACGTGCCAGTCCTCCAGGACCGGGGCCTGTTCGCCGACAACGGAGTTCAGCGTCTCCAGCTTCGGCAGGCGGGGCGGGGTGACGGCCAGCCACTGCCGCTCGGTGATGTCCACGTCGTTGGCTACCAGGCGAACGGCGTTGGCGCCCACCGGAATCTGATCCAGCGGCACGCGCAGGTTGCGCCACGACGGGGCGGGGCCGATGTCGATGGGCCGCAGGCGGCCGGTGTCGGTCACGCTGCCGTCGGCGGCGCGGGTGCCGTACTCCAGGAACAGGTCCTGGCCGTAGGTCTCCACGCCGTCCTTGTTGACGGACCTGATGCGGCCGGCGGCGGTGATCGCGAGCACCCGGTAGGCCGGGTCCGCGCGCATCTCGCCGGACAGGTCCAGGCGGTACCAGCCGGTGGTCAGCTTGGCGACGGCCTGGTCGCCGTCGCTGTAGCTGCCGAGCACGGGGGTGGTGGCGGGGTCGAGGTCGAACGGCAGGGTGACGGTGCTGCCGTTGACGCCGGTCTCGGCGCTGGTGCCGCCGCCGGTGCCCGCGCCGGTGGTGTTGGTGGTCTTGTTGTCCGAGTCCTTGTCCACCGAGTTGGCGCCGCCGGTGACGGTCTCCTCGGCGTCGGCGGTGAGGTCGGTGGCCACGCCGTTGGGGGTGAATCCGGTGTTCGCCGCGTCCGCGGTGTTCCCCGCGGTCAATCCGTCCGCGACCGAGCCGGTCCAGGGGCGCAGCAGTGAGTCCCGCGTGTTCGTCTCGACCAGCACGTCGTTGGCCAGCCCGCACGAATCACCGCCCAGGGCCCGGATATTGGACTTGGCGACCGAGTACGCCGGGTACTGGGTGACTGCGGCCTTGGCCAGCGAGGCGACCTCGAACAGCACCAGGACGGCCGCGGCGATGGTGAGCGGCATGCTCGCGAACTTGTCGAAGCCGCGCACCGGTTTCGGCGTCGTGTACGGCTCGCGGTAGTGCTGGAAGGCGGCGATGAGCAGGCACAGGATCGCCAGGCCCAGGAACAGGGTGGAGAAGCCCTTGCCCGCGAGGAGCGGGGCCTTGTCGAACCACGGGACGCCGTAACTCGAGACGTACCACCAGCCGTTGGGCCCGGTGAAGGTCATGGCGAGCAGGAAGAACACCGCCGCGGTGAACAGCGTGCGATTGCGCGGCGAGCGAATCCCGTTGACGCCGACGGCGACCGCGGCCAGCGCCGCCACCGAACCCGCCAGCCCGGCGTACACGCCGAAGTGGTGTGTCCACTTGGTCGGGGTGAACATCATGAAGAACAGCGACATGAACACGATGCCGAGCACGCGCGCGGACGGCCCGCGCGAGGTGCCCGGGATACGGCCGTTCTTGCGCAGCATGACCATCACGCACACGCCCAGGCTCAGCAGCATGGCGAGAATGCCGAAGCGCCGGGCCAGCGAGCCGTCGGGGGAGAGCATGAGCAGCGAATCCCAGCGCGTGCGTTCGTCGAACCACGCCACGTTGGGGCCGATGGCGGTGCGGACGCGGGTGGCCTCCATGACCGAGGCGAGCGTCTGATCCGCGAAAACGACCACCAGGACCAGGGTTCCGGCCGCGATGCCGGGTGCGAGCAGGGCGGCGTAGCGCAGCAGCGCGGGGCCCGTGCCCTTGGCCTGCTTGATGATGATCTGCAGCACCGGCCGCGATCCGGCGACCAGCGCGGCCAGGCAGATCAGTCCGGTCGGCCCGGCGGCGAGCGAGAACGCGGCGATGAGCACGCCGACCGCGGCGGGCAGCAGCCTGCCGGTGGCGATGGCGCGTTCCATGGAGCACCAGGTCAGCAGCGCGCCCGCGGCGATGAGCGGTTCGGGGCGCAGGCCGTTGTCGTACGGCATCCAGGCGGCCAGGAACACCAGCCCGGCGGTCCACACCGCGACGTTGTCGCGGCGCACCCGCGCGCCCAGACGCGGCAGCACCTCGCGACTGATGACCAGCCAGCACACGATTCCGGCGAGCAGCGACGGCAGTCGCATCCACGGGCTGGAGTCGCTGATGCGCGACATCCACACCAGTACCTCGTACGGCCAGCCGAAGGGGGCCTCCGCGACGCCGAACCAGCGGTAGTAGTTCGCCATGTAGCCCGAAACCTTCGAGGCCCGAGCCATGTTCAGGATGTAGCCGTCGTCGGAGGTGTTGGCCCCGATGATGTGCCAGAGCACCAGCGTGCCCAGCACCACGCCGTCCGCGAGCCGGAAACGCCACCAGTGCGCGGGCAGGAAGCGGCGCGGCTTGCGGCCGTCGCGGGTGTCGAGCAGGTGCAGCGCGACGAGGGCGATCAGCGTGAACAGGACCGCGCCCGCGATGGCGACGCGCTTGACCCAGCTCGGGCTGCTGCTGAAGCGCGCGTCGATCTCCGCGTGCGCGGTCGACGCGCCGAGCCGGTCCTTCGGCAGATCGGTGAACATGCCGACCACCTGCGGCCGGATGTCTCCGGTGACCTTGCCCGCGAACGGGGTTCCGTCCGCGCGCGCGGCGCCGGCGAACTCGGCGCGGGTCTCGGTCGCGTCCGAGTGCAGGGTCAGCGCCCCGCAGTTCTGGATCTCGTCGACGGGGGCGGACAGCAGCGGAATGTTGCGCAGCAGAACAGAAATCGTGCGATCGGCCGGAACCGCGGGGTTCGCCTCGGCGGTGGCCGCGGGAGCGTCCACGCGTACGACCAGGCCCTTGTCGACGGCCTTCCCGGATTCCACCGGGACGGTCGAGAACAGTGTCCCGGTGGGCCGTTCGCGCAGCACCTCGCAGCCGATGGTCACGTCGAGCGTGAGCGGGGTGTACGACACCAGCGGCGCCGCCACGTTCACCGCGTCACCCTGTGGCCAATTCAGGGTCGGCCGATCCTGTTTCACGGGCAGGATCGGGGTCAGCACCGCCAGCAGGAATCCCAGCAGTCCGGAGACCACGGCGATGAGGCGGATGCGATGAAACGCTCGGGTGTCTTCGCGCACGATCCCCGATGCTAGCGATCACGGGGTCCGGCGGTCCGCCCGCCGTGCGCGGGCCGCCGTCCCGCGCTCCGGCGGTGCGGATTTCGCGGCCCGCGCGGGCGGATCAGCGGAGGTGGCGCACGTCCCAGAGCCAGACCCCGCCCACCTGCCGGGCGGGGAAGCCGAGCAGCTGATCGACGGTGGCGCGCAGGGTGGCGCTGTCCTCGTTCAGATCCATCACCAGCACATCGGTTTCCCAGTACCGCAGGTCGATGACGGCCTGATCGCGATCGGCCTGCTCGATGACCGGGACGGTCGTCGACCCCAGCACCTTCTCGAGTTGATCCAGGCGGGTGAGCAGGCGCGAGGTGGGCCGCTCGTCGGCGCCGTACCGGGATCGCCCGTCCGCGCCGTCCGGTCCGACGAAGTAGCCGCCGATGAGCGGGAACGCGAAGTCGGAGTCGACCTGCCACTGCAGGGCGGGGGTGTCGATCGCGGTGGCGGGCGGCACCGACATCACGCCGCCGCCGGACAGGTACCGGTCCACCGTGCCGTCGGTGAAGAAGACCGGCGTCGGGGTTCGCTCGGACACCGGCAGCATGGTCGGCGCGATCGGCGCGAGCGCGCACGCCAGCGCGGCGAACCAGGCGATCGGCTGCCACCGGGTTCCGCCGGCGCGCCAGTGGTCGATCGCGCGCTGGCTGGCCAGGGTCATGACGACGGCCATGGCGGGGACGGCCGCCATGGCGAAACGCGATTCGATGATCCCGTTCACCGGCGGAATCCAGCCGAACAGGATCCACGGCATGGGAATGACCGTGTAGTTGCCCGCGAAGGACAGCACGATGCCCATCGACAGCGCGCTGAACACCACGGCGACGACCAGGCAGGCCCGCACGATCCGTTCGCGCCACAGCAGCGCCGTGGCCACGAGCAGCACCAGGATCAGCGGCCAGCCGAAGTACGAATTGTGTTCGGTCGGATTGATTTCCACGTCCGGGCCGATCGACAGGGCGGCGCCGGCCGATTCCGCGGAGAACTGGAACGGCGCCAGGATGTCGTTGCCCACGCGGCCCAGGCCCACGAACCGGTACGACTGCGGTCCGAAGAACTGCCAGCCGAGCGGAATCGCGGTGAGCGTCAACGTGATCAGCGCGGCGAGCCCCACCGGCGGTGCGATGACCCGCACCGTCCGGACGATGGCCGCGCGGGTGCGCAGGTAGACCAGGCCGAAGACCGCGAAGGTCAGCGCGAAGATGAGCAGCGGCTCCTCGCCGAGCGAAAGCTGCAGGGCGACGAGCAATCCCAGCACGATGGAGTCGCGCGGCCGTCGCTCGCTGCCCGCCTCCGGGGCGTCCTGTGCCGGCCGGGCCATCTTGATGACGCGCTGCGCGATGAACGGAAGCAGCACCAGGAACACGAAATTCGGGTGGCCGTTGGTGTGCGAGATCATCGCGGGCCCGAAGCCGCAGAACGCGCCGCCGATGGCCGCGGCGGCCTTGGAGCTCACCAGTTCGCGCGAGAAGACCCAGTACCAGGCGAACGCCGTGCCGGACAGGCCGAGGGTGAGCGCGAGCACGAAGGTGACCGTCGGCCCGAACAGCAGGGTGACCGGCGCGAACGGCACGCCGAACCCGTACATGAGCGTGTTGGCCATGAGGTTCACGCCGTCGGGATAGTTCTGCAGCGTCGTGAAGAACGGACTCGCGCCGTCGGTGATGTTGTGCGCCCCGAGGGCGTAGAACCACTCGTAGAGGATCTGATCCTGATCACTCTTGGTCAGGTAGCCGGTGCCCGTGTTCCGCCACAGGTCGCCCACCACGAACACCGCCAGCGCCAGATATCCCAGCCCGATCGCGGCGTCCGCGCGCGCGGCGCGCAGCCGCCGCGCGAGCGACGGCCGTCTTCGCCCGGGCGGATCCGCCGGTGCGTCGCGCGTTGAATCCTCCACCGCCGGTCGGGTTTTCACGGTCCGATCGGTCGCCCACCCCAGTGCCACGCGTCCAAGCTCCTCTGACAATCACGTTCGAGATCAGCCGCTCACGGTACCGGGCGCGAGTGATACACGGTCGTGGTGATTGTCTTCGCGAACGATCGCCCGCGCGAGCCCCGGATTGTCCGGGGTCCGCGCGCCTCGCCCGGACGCGACGCGAGGAGGAAGGTCAGACGAGTCCGCGCACGTCCCACAGCCAGACCCCGTCCACCCGCTGCGCCGGGAAGCCCAGCAGCTGATCGACGGTGTAGCGCAGGGCGTCGCTGTTCTCGGTGGGCGGCAGCACCACGACGTCGGCCTGCCAGTAGCGCAGGTCCGCCAGGGCCTGATCGCGCACGGCCTGGTCGATGACCGGTACCCGGTTGGTCTTCTGGGCCTGCATCAGCAGGCTGGCGGTGGGCCGGTCGTCCGGACCGTAGCGGCCCTTCTTGTCCACCCCGGTCGGCCCGACGAAATAGCCGCCCGCCAGCGGGAAGGTGAAGTCGGCGTCGGCCTGCCAGCGCAGGGCGCGGGCGTCCGGCGGGGTGGGCGGCGGCGCGATGACCACCGAACCGTCCGAAACGTACTGGCGCACGGTGCCGTCGGCGAAGAAGCCGGGGGTGGGGGAGCGCTCCACCACCGGGAGGATGGTCGGGGCGAGTGGCACCAGCGCGAACGCCAGCGCGCCGAACCAGGCCAGCGGCCGCCAGTCGGTGACCGAGATCTTCCAGTAGTCCAGGGCGCGCTGGGTGGCGAAGGTCAGGATCAGCGCGATCGCCGGCACGGCGGCGATGGTGAAACGCGATTCCAGCACCGAGTTCAGCAGCGGGACCCGCTCGAAGAACTTCCACGGCAGCGCGAAGCCGGTGTCGTGCTTACCGAACATCAGGGTCGAGCCCAGCGAGAGCGCGGTGAATCCGAGGATGACGGCGGTCGCGGCCCGCACCGTGCGCTCGCGCCACATCAGCACGGCCGCCACGGTGATCACCAGCAGCAGCGGCCAGCCGAAGTACGAGTTCTCCTCGGTGGGGTTGATGCTCACGTTCTGCCCGGGCATGACCATGCCGCCCAGGGATTCGGACGGGAACTGGAACAGCGCCTTGAGGTCGTTGCCCATGGGACCGTGGTCGATCATCCGATACGACTGCGGGCCGAAGAACTGCCACCACAGCGGAATCTCGGTGAGCGCCACCGTGATCAGGGCCGCCAGCAGCACGGTCGGGGTGATCGAGCGCAGGACGCGCAGCATCGCGCGCGGGGTGTGCAGGTAGTACACGAGCGCGAAAACGCCGAAGGCCAAGGCGAAGATGAGCAGCGGCTCCTCGCCGAGCGCGATCTGCAGGGCGACCAGCAGGCCGAGCACGAACGCGTCGCGCAGGCGTCGCGCCTTGCGGGCCTCGAGCGAATTGTTCGCGCGGCGAGCCATTTTGATGATGTGCAGTGCGATGAGCGGCAGCAGCGCGAGCACCACGAAGTTCGGGTGCGCGTTGGCGTGCGAGATCATGGCGGGGGCGAAGCCGCAGAACAAACCGCCAACGGCCGCAGCGGCTTTGGAGCTCACCAGCTCGCGCGAGAACAGCCAGTACCAAGCGAAGGCGGTGCCGAACAGGCCGAGCGTGAGCACCAGGACGAAGGTGACGGTCGGCCCGAACAGCAGGGTGACGGGCGTCAGCGGGACGCCGACGCCGAACATGGCGGTGTTGGCCATCATGTTCACGCCGTCGGGATAGTTCTGCAGCAGCGTGCTGAGCGGATTCTCGAAGTTCGAGATCTTGTGCGCGGTGACCGCGAAGAACCACTCCCACATGGTCTGGTCCTGACCACTCTTGATCAGGTAGCCGTTGTGGGGGTGCTGCCACTGCCCGGCGAGCACGAAGATCGACAGCGCCAGATAACCGGTGGCGACGACCAGATCGGTGCGCGCCAGCCGGATTCGGCGAAGGACCCGCTGCGGCCGGGTTAGTTCCGGGTGAACCGGCCGCGGCGCGGGCCGATCCAGAACTGCCACTGCGGATTCCTCGTCGGATGCTCGGCTCTTCGCCCACCCCTGTGCCACGCGCAAACTCCTCTTGCCTTCACAATCAGCGGCTCACGCTACCGGGCTCGGCTGAGATTGCGCTGGCAAGTGGATGAGTTATCCACAGAAACGAGGCGGTATCCCCAGATTCGGACATGGTTTTGTGGATAAGTGAGCCTTGTCTCGTCCTCTTATCGAGATTCGCCGTGAGCTACACCACATTTCGGCCGTTCGCTCAGGATTGGCGCACCACGAGGGTGAAAGGCCCGATATCGGTGACCCGGAAGTGCGGGTCCGCGAACAGCGTCCGGGGGAACGCGACGGTGTACCGCTTGACGTTCGGATCGTTCGGATAGACGTCCTCGGACAGGCGCAGGGTGTACTCGTCGCCCGCGCGCCGGAACAGGAACGCGTCCGGTGCGCGCCACGGGCAAACTTCCAGCGCGGCGATCAGCTCCGGCGCCGAGCCCAGCGTGCTCCAGCGCTTGATCTCGGCCGCGCGCGCCGGGAAGTCCGCGAGCGGATTCGCGTAGTGCGAGGTGAGCGCCTGGAAGCCCCAGTACGGGTAGATGGCCAGGAAACTCGTGTCCGCGGTGAGCAGCACGCTCTCGTCGCGGGCGCGGCCGGTCTGCTCGCGCAGCGCCGCGTCCACCGCCGCGTAGTGCGAGACCGCGGACGGCGGCCGCTTGTCCGCGCGCACGCCGTCGCCGTCGGTGTCGGTGTAGGCGGTGGTGATCTCCACGTCCAGCACGTGCGGGATCTGCTGGGCGAAGGCCACCGCGCCGAGCACGGCGACCGCGGCGGCGGCCGGTCGCAGCCGGGCGGGCTCGTTCAGCACCTGGTAGAGCGCCCGGACGCCCTCGACGAAACCGAAGGATCCGGCCGCGGCCAGCAGGGCGAGCAGGATCGGTTCGAGGCGGAAGGCCAGCAGGGTGGTGCCCGCGGCGGTGGCCGCCATGGACAGCAGGCACCACAGGTACACGGCCACCACGCCGATGCCCAGGCCCTGGGCGCGGCGCGAACTGCCGGCGCGCAGCACCAGCCAGACGACGCCGAGCAGGCAGAAACCGCCGCGCAGGGACAGTTCGAACATGGGCAGCGGCAGTTCCGCGCCGGACTCGGGCAGATAGTGCAGGGCGCTGCCGCCGGCGCTGGAGACCTTGCCGGTCAGGAAGTCGAGCAGGAACGGCAGCCATACCGTCAGCGCGAGCAGACCCGCGATGACGGCGATCGTCACCAGCCGGACCAGGATCGGCGTGAGCGTCCGCCACACCCCGGGCACCGGGTTCTCCCGCGGCAGCCGTCGCGCCGCCCGCAGTCCGGCCTTGCGCTCGCGCAGGGCCAGGCCCATGGCGATCAGCGCCATCAGCGTCACGGCGAAGGCGGCCACACCCAGGTAGAGGGTGTAGAAGGTGGCCGCGAGCCCCAGGAACAGCCCGGTGCCGATGACCGCGCCCCAGCCGCCCGCGGTCGCCGCGGCCGGTTCCGCCGGGCGGTACAGCGCGCCCCACGCGAGCACGAGCACCGGCACGAACAGCAGGATGAGCACCGCGCTGTAGGCCTCGGGCGAGCCGTAGGCCAGGGTCATGGCGGTGACCGCGGTCGCGACCGGCACCGCCCAGTCCGCGCGAATCAGCTTGGACCACAGCACGAGTGCGAGCACCGCCGCGACAGCGAGCCCGATGATGGCGAAGGGCTTGAACGCGGCCCAGCCGTCCATGCCGGTCAGGTTCGCGAAGCGCCCGCCGACCCAGAACCAGCCGCCGGGATAGAACGGCGGCAGGTCGGCGTAATTCATATCCCGCAGGGCCGCAGCGTCGGTCAGCCGCGTCAGGTACTGGGTGCGGAACTCCTGATCGACCGAGAGCCCGAACAGGTACAGCTTGGTCGCGGCCAGCGGCATGCCGAGGGTGACCGTGACGAAAGCCGAAAGCCCGGTCCAGGACAGCACTTTCGCGAGCAGTGGGCGGCGGTGCGCGCGGATCAGCGCGACCGCGATCACCAGCAGGGTTATCGCGGCCACCTGCCCGACGGTGGTCAGCGCCCGGGTCACGTTGGAGGAGTTGAACGCGGGCCACTGCACCCGCCCGAAGGCGAACAGGCCGATCCCGGCGACGACGCCCGCGACGACGATCGCCAGGATCGCCTCGCCGAGGGCGCTGCCGACGAGCCGCGTCAGGACCGTGCCGCGGCCGGGGGCCGGCGCGGTCGTGGGGGCTGCCGGTGCGGTCGTGGCGGGTGCGGCGTCCGGTTCGGCGGCGCTCATCGGCGCGCCCCACTCGCGTCGGGCACCCGCGTGCCGTGAGCAGCCAGTCGCTCGATGTTTCGCACTCCGCCTCCGGATCCTCGTCACCGTGCCCGGCGCCCAACCGGCCGCCGCGCGTCAGCCTAATGGTCACCGGGGCTCGCGTGCCCGCCCGGTGAAACGACACCGCCGCACCTTCGAGTGCAGGTGCGGCGGTTGTCCGTTCGTGCCGGTGCGCGTGCGCCTAGATCGGCAGCTTGCGGAAGATCGGGCGCGGGATGTGGCGCAGGATCATCATGACGTACCGGAAAGTGCCCGGGGCCCAGACGATTTCCCTACCCTTCTCCGAGGCCGCGACCGCGAGGACGGCGACGTCCTCCTTGTTGACCGTGAGCCCGTTCTCCTTGGCGTGCGCGGAGAGTTTGGTGCGCACCATGCCGGGGCGGATGACCGTCACGCGCGGGCCGAACTTCGCGAGCGCCTCGCCCAGGCCCAGGTAGAAGCCGTCGAGACCGGCCTTGGTGGAGCCGTAGACGAAGTTGAAGCGGCGCACGCGCTCACCGGCGACCGAGGACATGGCCAGGATGCGGCCGTAGCCCTGCGCCTTCATCTTCGCGCCGAGCAGCACGCCGACGGACACCGCCGCGGTGTAGTTGATCTCGACCATGGTGACGGCCTTGCGCTGGTCCTGCCAGAAGACCTCGCCGTCGCCGTCGATGCCGAACGCGACGATCGCCACGTCCACGTCACCGGACGCCCAGGCCGCGTCGATCACGGCCGGGTGGCTGTCGGTGTCGAGGGCGTCGAAGTCGATGACCTGCACCTCGCTCGCACCGGCGTCCTTCATCTGGCGCACGGAGTCCTCGCGCAGCGGGTCGCCCGGCAGCGCCGCCAGGATGATGCGGGCGGGCCCCTTCTTCAGGTACTCCGAGACGATCGCCAGACCGATCTCCGAGGTACCGCCGAGAAGCAGAATGGACTGCGGATTGCCTACCGCGTTGATCACTGAAGCTCCAGCCTTCGTGCCATATCGGACATGAAAACGCCTGTGGGATCGACGCTTCGGCGGATCTTGATCCACTCGTCGATCCGGGGGTACATCGTGTGGAAGGTCTCGGCGGTGGTGCGCGAGTCCTTCGCGGTGTAGAGCCGGCCGCCGAATTCCATGACGCGACGGTCCAGATCGGTGACGAGCTCGTTGAGGCCCGGCCGAATCGGGAAGTCCACGCAGATGTTCCAGCCCGGCATCGGGAAGCTCAACGGCGCCGGATTACCCGGGCCGAACAGCTTGAAAACGTTCAGGGCGGTGTAGTGCCCGGACGCCTGGATATCGATGATGATCTTCTTGAATTCCTCGACCGCCTCGGTCGGCACCACGAACTGGTACTGCAGGAATCCCGCCGGACCGTACGCCCGATTCCACTCCGCGATCATGTCGAGCGGGTGGTAGAACTGCGTCAGGTTCTGGATCTTGCCGGTGTAGTTGCCGCCCATGGCGTAGTACGCCTCGCCGACCGAACCGAGGGTCAGCTTGTTCGCGGTGAAACTCGGGAAGATGTTCGGCACCGTCAGCAGCTGCGGGGCGTCGAACTTGAGCGGATTGCGCTGCTTCTTCGCGGGCAGTTCGTCCAGCTTGGCCAGCCGGCCGCGAGTGATGCAGGCGCGCCCCAGTTTCGGCGCCGGGTTCATCGCGTCGAACCAGGCGCTCGAATAGGTGTAGTTGGCCTCGCTGCCGTCGCTGTGCGCGGCGATCGTCTCGTCCAGCGTGGTGGTCTTCACGCCGTCGTTGATGAAATAGGCCGTCTCCGTGGGCACCATCTCGATGGTGGCGCGCAGGATGATGCCGGTCAGGCCGTTGCCGCCCACGGTCGCCCAGAAGAGCTTGGCGTTCTTCTTGGGGCCGATGGTGGAGACCTTGCCGTCGGCGGTCAGCAGGTCGATGGACCGGACGTGGTTGCCGAAAGAACCCTCGCTGTGATGGTTCTTGCCGTGGATATCGGAGGCGATGGCGCCGCCGATGGTGACCTGGCGGGTACCGGGTAGGACCGGGACCCACAGCCCGAACGGCAGCGCCGCCTTCATGAGCTGGTCCAGGCTGACACCGCCGTCCACGTCGACCAGGCGCGAATCGCGGTCGATGCGGTGGATGCGGTTCAGCGCCGGCATATCGATGACGAGCCCGCCGGAGTTCTGCGCGTGGTCGCCGTACGAGCGGCCGAGGCCGCGCGCGATGACGCCGCGGCGCAGGTGCGCCGGCTTGGAGTCGTTGTCCTCCGCGACCATGGCGACCGCCTGGGCGATCAGCTCAGGGTCGCTCGTGGAGAGAACTTCCGATGTGGTGGCTGCGGTGCGACCCCAACCGGTCAGGCGACGGGTGCGCGTCGGCAGTTCGAACGAACCGCTCGACGCTGCGTCCGCACCCGCGCTCGCCGAGCTGCTGCCGGCGGCGTCCTTGGTGGTGGTCTGAGCTTTCGTGGACATCGGGATAGAGGCTACAGGTATAACCAGTTCGCGGCTCGTGTCCTCTCCCGGCCGCATTACGCTCTGCGATGTGACCGCCGAACCCCGCCTGCCCCTGCCGCCCGAGCTGCCCCTGGTCGATGAGCCGGGTGGCACGGACGTCGATCTGAAGACCCAGATCATCCGCTTCGGCGTGACGGGCGGGCTCTCCGCGATCGTGGACTTCGGTCTGTACCTGCTGCTCTGGAATGTCGTCGGCCTGCACCGCGATGTCGCCAAGGGGCTGAGTTTCATCGCGGGCACGACGACGGCCTATCTGATCAACCGCCGCTGGACCTTCCAGGCGCCGCCGAGCCGCAAGCGCTTCCTCGCGGTGATCGCGCTCTACGGCGTGACCTTCGCCGCACAGGTCGGGATCAATGCCCTGGCCGAAGAGAAGTTCCCCGAGCTGATGTGGTCCGTGTTCGGGAACGACCTGAACATCACCGTGCTGCTGGCCTTCGTCATCGCCCAGGGCACCGCCACCGTGATCAACTTCATCGTGCAGCGCGCGGTGATCTTCAAGATCAGCTGAGCGCGGCCCGGGCGGGCCGCGAGATCAGTGATCCACCAGCGCGTCCCGCTCGGCGTCGGCCTTGGCGTGGAAGTAGTCGCCGCCCTTGGCCCGGACGTTGTCGGTGCCCCACTGCCGGGACTCGCGCTGCGCGGGAACCAGGTGCGGGATGTGCTTGCGGCAGTGGATGTAGCACTCCTGCACGTCGACCACGACCCAGCGCTCGGGGCGGCGGCCGCGCTCGTCCGGGGGCAGGCCGGGCACGCAGCGGCGCATGAGGGCGTCGTCGACGATGCGGGCCGTCCCGTTGATGTGCAGGCCGATGAGGTCGTGCGTGAAATCGATCAGGAGGATGCCGATGTGCGGGTTCTCCAGCATGTTTCCGAGACTGGCCAGCACGCCGTTGCCGCGATATTCGGGATAGGCGATGGTGCCGTCGTCGACGACGTGCAGGAAACCGGGTTTTCCGGCGCGAAAGCTGTTGTCGCACTCGCCGTGTTTGTCGGCCGTCGCGATGAAGGCCATATCCATCCGGCCGATGAATTCGATCATGTTCTCGTTGAGCCGATGTCGCATCTGGTCGGCGTAGAAACGAGCCGCCCGATCCTGCGTTCCGTAGCGCTCCTGGAGTTCCCGTTCGCCATCGCTGCCGTTTCTGAAACCGGACATCGTGCGGCCCCCTTTGGTAGCTGAATACCGGGTGGAAGAGGCTTGGCCACGAGCATCGGCCACCCGAAACCCTATACGGTTTAACTATTTTGGTGTGGCGAATGCGCGAACCGGGGAGAAATGCGCTGGTGGGGGTCGAGTATGGGTCGCCGGGCGCGCCGTTCCATTGCGAGGATCCTCCCGAATGAAACTTTCCACTAGAGTCTTTCGGCTCTTAGCCGCGCGTGTGCCCGCGCCCTAGCGGGCCCGCTTGTCCAGCAGCGCCGGGTCCAGCACGGTCACCGCGCCCCGGCTCAGTCGCACCACGCCCTGATCCTCGAGTTCGCGCAGCACCTTGTTCGCGGTGGCCCGGGTGGTGCCCGCCATGGACGCCAGGTCCTCCTGGGTGAGATTGATCAGCGGGGGCCGGCCCGGGACGTCGGCGTAGACCCGCGCGAGGTGCGCGAGCCTGCGCAGCACGCGCGTTTCCACGGGCAGGTACAGCGCCTCCAGCACCGACGCGGACAGGCGCCGCACCTGGGCGGCGAGGGAGGTGGTCAGAAAGCGCTCCACCTGCGGATGCCGCAGGCGCAGACCTTCGAGCTGGGAGCGGTTCAGGGTCAGGGTGGCGGCGTCGGTGACGGCCACGATGGTGGCCGTGCGCCGGGCGTCCGGGCTCAGCAGCGCCTGCTCGCCGAACATGTCGCCGGGGCCGAGGATGGTCAGGGTCGCGGTGTGCCCGAGCGGGGTGGTGACCCGCACGATGAGCCTGCCCGCGGTGATCAGGTGCACGCAGTCGCCGGGATCGCCCTCGTGGCAGACGATGTCGCGCCGCCGGAACCTGCGCGGGGTGCAGGCGGCGATGAACTCCCGCTGTTCCAGCGCCGAAAGCCCGTCCAGCAGGGGGAAATTCAGCACCGCGGGCACCTCCTCGGAGCGGCGGCGATCGCGCGCGCGGACGGGTTACCCGCGCGCGCGCCGGATCCCTCGGGTCTCACAGCAGTCCCTCCAGCCGATACGCCGTCACCGGCAGACTCTTGCCCTTGATGTCGAAATCGCCCAGGCAGTGCACCCGCGCGCGATCGCCCAGCCGCTCGCGGGTGAGCGGGCCCACCACCACGGTTCCCGGTTCGGCCAGACCCTCCAGGCGCGCAGCGAGATTGGTGGTGTCGCCGATGGCGGTGAAGTTCCGCATCTCGCGCGCGCCCACGTTCCCGACGATGGCGGGACCGGTGTTCACGCCCACCCGGAACATCGGCCACGCGGCCCCCGTGCCGGCCGGGCCGCGGCCGTTGGCGCCCTCGGTGCGATCGCGCACCGCCGCGGTCGCGCGCTGCAGGGCGAGCCCGGCCCGCGCGGCCCGCAGCGCGTGATCGTGCTGGCGCACCGGCGCGTTGAAGATGGCCATGACCGCGTCGCCCACGAACTGCACGACGGTCCCGCCCTCGGCCAGGATCTCCGGCACGATGGCGCCGTAGTAGGTGTTGAGCATCCGCATGACCCGCACCGGGCCCGCCTGTTCGGCGAACGGGGTGTAGCCGCGCAGATCCGCCATGAGCACGCTCACCTCGTGCACCTCCCCGCCCAGGCCGGCCTGGGCGGGATCGGCCAGCAGCGCGGTGGCGACCTGCGGTGACATGTAGGACCGGAACAGCCCGTCCAACTGTTGGTAGAGCCTGGCGTTCTCCAGGGTCACCGAGGTCTGGCTGGCGAACGAGCGCGCCACCGCGTGCTCGGCGGGCCCGAGCTGCCCGGGCACGCCGTTCCCCGCGCGCGCCAGTTCGAGTACCCCGGTCTGAATTCCCTTGACCGTCAAGGGGAAGACGAACGCGTTCGGATTCGGCGGCAGGCCGTCGTCGAAGTACAGCCTGCCCTGGCGCTGCACGCCGATGCGCACCCGATCCTGATCGAAGGCGGTGTTGGCCAGCCGCTGCACCTCCGCGAGCAACTCGGGTTCGCCGCGAATCACGCTGGCGCGCTCGCCGACCGCGACCAGCGCGCCGAGCCGGCGCACCTGCTCGCGTTCGTCGCCGACCGCCCGCGCGCTCTGCCGCAGCACCGCCACCTGACGCTCGGTGAGCCCGAACCGGCGCGAAAGCTGCTGTCCCACAGCGCCGAGCGGTTCGTCGGGGCGGACGCCTCCGCTGGCGCGCTGATCCAGCGCGAGCACCATCTCCTCCAGCGCCCGGGTGTAGTCGCGCTGGATGGCGGCGACCGTGCTGCGCTGGGTCACGCTGTCGAACAACCCGCGCGCGGACCCCTCGCGCCGGAACGCGCGATGCGCGCTGACCGCGATCAGCAGGAACGCGATCCCCAGCAGGACGTGCCACTCCCACCAGGTCACCCGCCAGCTGCGCCCGAAGCCCACCGCGAACAGCGACTCGGCCAGCAGGATGAAAGCCGTGAGGACACTGAGCAATACGGTGCCGCGGTTGCGCAGGTACATGTACGCGTAGCAGCCCGCCGCGATCAGATAGCAGGCCCCGCCGAGGAAGGCCGCGGCCACCAGCGGGCCCTGCACCTCGTCCGGGCTCGGATGCGCGTCGAACGGCGGCACCCGGGTCAGCGACAGCAGCGCCCAGACGCCCATGAGCGTGAGCGGCAGCGCCGCGAGCACGTCGATGAAGCGATGCGCCCAGGCGGTCGGGCCGTACTCCACCACCGAGGCCAGCGCTGCCAGCCCGCCGAGCATGAGCCCCACCGGCACCGCGACGGTGAAGCCCACGTTCGACTCGGTGAGGATGATGCCCGGCGTGGCCAGCGCGTGCAGGCCCAGGAAACCCGAATTCAGCTGGAACACCAGCGAAACCAGAATCAGGCGCATGTCGCGCCGGGCGCGCGCGGCCCGCAGCAGCAGCACGCCCAGCGCCAGCGAGATCAGCGCCGCGCCCAGGATCAGCCAGAAGTGCACCCCGCCGTGCATGTACTCGTGGTCCAGGTGCGGATTGGCCACGAGCAGCCACAGCCCGGCGGCGGGCAGGGCGACGTGCACGAGCCACAGCAGTATTCGGAGATAGGACATACCCTCGGCACCGGTTTCACGCGGGGGTGATCGTGACCGGGACGCCGTTGAACACGGCGTTCCCGGACGGCGCGTCCACCAGCGAATCATCGGTCAGCACATTGGCGTTCACGCCCGCGTGCTCGCGCGCGACCGTCTGCGCGCTGCCCGTGTGCCCCCAGCCGTGCGGCAGGCTGACCACCCCCGGCATGATGTCGCCGGTCGGTTCCAGGTCCACCGTGACGGCTCCGGCCGCCGACTTCACCACCGCCCGGTCCGCCAGCCCGAGCCGCGCCACGTCCTCCGGATGGATGTGCAGCGTGCACCGGTTCGACCCGCCCACCAGCGGCGGAACGTTGTGCAGCCAGCTGTTGTTGGACCGCAGCTGCCGCCGCCCCACCAGCACCATGGCGGGCGCCGGGTCGGCCAGCCGCTCCCGCAGCCGCTCGACGTCCGCGAGCAGCGGCTCCGGCGCGAGGTCGACCTGCCGCGTCTTGGTCAGCAGCAGTCCGGGCAGTCGCGGCCGCAGGGGTCCGAGGTCGATCCCGTGCGGATTGTCCAGCAGCACCTGCAGATTCAGGTCGGTTCGCGGGACCGTCGTCTCGTCCGCACTCGTGTGCGCGTGGTTCGCCGACTCGCCGTGGTGGGCGGCCCCGTTACCGGAACCCGCTGCGGCGACAGTTTTTTCAGCTGTCAGCCGCTCGGCATCGGTAGCCGAGCCGCTGGTCGCGGGGCTTGCGGGCGTAGTCGCACTCGCCGCATCGGTGCCGGCGGATCCGGTGATGGCCGGACTCGCTGTGACGGAGTTCGCGTGCGTCCACTCGCCGTACGGTCCGAGCTTCAGCATCAGGTCCACGCGCTGCTCGGTGGTGTTGTCGCCCAGCAGTTCCGCGCGGCGGTCGGCCATCCCGGCCTTGTGCAGGGTGCCGGCGATGACGATCTCGTCGACCACGGCCAGCGGGTCCATGCCGGGGGCGAGCTCCTGGCCGCCGATGGCCAGGGCCAGGCGGGCCATCACCTCGGCCTCGGAGGGCGCGCCGGCCAGGGGGACCAGGGGGCGGGAGTAGCGGGCGTAGTTGCGGACCGCGAACTGCAGCAGCGCGAAGTCGTAGTGGGGGGACTGGGTGATGCGGGGCGGGGGCAGGATCACGTCCGCGTGGCGGGTCGTCTCGTTCAGGTACCGGTCGACGCTGACCATGAAGTCGAGGCCGGCGAACGCCTCGTCCAGGCGGGCGCTGCTCGGTGCGGACAGCACCGGGTTCCCCGCGACGGTCACCATGGCGCGGATCCGGCCTTCGCCCGGGGTCAGGATCTCGTCGGCCAGCGTCGCCACCGGCAGCTCGCCCATGGCCTCGGGCAGGTTTCGGACCCGGCTGCTCCAGCGCCCGAGCCGGAACGGGCGGGTGCGCACGATCCCGAGCGCCGCGCCCTCGGCGAACATCGCGCCGCCGGGCGAGTCCAGGTTCCCGGTGAGCACGTTGATCACGTCGACCAGCCACTGGGTGAGGGTGCCGAATTCCGCGGTGCAGGTGCCGATCCGCGCGTAGACGGCCGCGGTCGGCGCGGCCGCCAGCTCGCGCGCGAGCCGCACCAGGGTCCCGGCGGCGACGCCGGTGCGCTCGGCCACCACCTCGGGGGTGAAAGGCGCGGCGGCCGAACGCACGTCGTCCAGGCCGCTGACCCCTACGCGCACGGCGGTCAGGTTCTCCTCGAACAGCGTGCGCACGATCCCGAACAGCAGGTAGGCGTCACTGCCCGGCCGTACGAACAGGTGCTCGTCGGCCAGCTTCGCGGTGCGGGTGCGGCGCGGATCCACCACGACCAGCTTGCCCCCGCGCTTGCGCAGCGCCTTGAGCCTGCCGGGGAAATCCGGTGCCGTGCACAGCGATCCGTTGGATTCGAGCGGATTCGCCCCGAGCATCAGCAGATAGTCGGTGCGATCGAGGTCCGGCACCGCCACCGTCAGCGGATCGCCGTACATCAGGCCGCTGGCGACCTGCTTGGGCATCTGGTCGGCGGTGCTGGCGGAGAACAGGTTCCGGGTGGCCAGCGCGCGAATCAGCACGGGCACGTACAGCGCCCCGGCGATGGTGTGCGCGTTGGGATTACCCAGATACAGCCCGAGCGCCTGATTGCCGTGTTCGGCGGCGACGGGCGGGAGCCGATCGGCGATCACCCCGAAGGCCTCGTCCCAGCTCACCGCGCGCCAGCGGTTGGTGGCCCGGTCCCGCAGCATCGGCGCGGTGAGCCGCTCGGGGTCCTCGTCCAGCTGCCCGAGGCTCGCGCCCTTGGGGCACAGGAAGCCTCGACTGAACGGGTCGGCCTGGTCGCCGCGTACGGCGGTGATGTGGTCGGCGGCGTCCAGGGTGATCTCGAGCCCGCACACGGCCTCGCAGAGCGGGCAGGTGCGCGGCAGGATCCGCAGGGGATCGGCGCCCCGGGGCGAGGTCGTCCGCGAGCTGTTCGTGACGGGGGTCATACCTCATCATCGCCTGGGAACGCGGGAGGCGAAACAGGAGCGACCCGAGTCACCTCGAACACGGGTCGTGTCCGGTGTGTCGGATTTCCGACAGATGGCGCGTCTGCGGGCGGACAGACTTCTCGCGCCGGTCCGGTCAGGCTCGGGACATGCGGTTTCTGGATCGAGCACAGGCCCTGGACGCACTGCGCCAGGCGTACGACGAGGTCGAGGCGGGCGCCGGATCGGTGGTCGCGCTGACCATCGGCGGCGAGCCCGGTCTGTTCGTGCGCATACCCGACTCACCCGTGGACGGGCTGGCGGCCGTCCCGCCCGAGGTGGCGGCGGTGGTGCAGCCCGACGTGACCGGGGCGGTCCCGCCGGATCTGGCGGTGCTGTTCCCGGACGAGCCGGGGGCCGAGCCGGCCGAGCCGCCGGCGGTCTACCGCCTGACCTCTCGTCAGCGAGACGTGGCCAACCTGCTGTGCGCGGGGCTCACCAACGCCGAGATCGCGACGTCGCTGGTGCTGTCGGTGCGCACCGTCGACCATCACGTGTCGGCCATCCTGCGCAAGCTCGGGGTCCGCAACCGCCGGGCGGCTCGCACCACGGTGCTCGAGCAACTGCTGTTGCGCCAGGGTGGGCACCCCCACGGTCCCCGGGCGAATCTCGCGCATCACGACGCACGCCCGGCCCGCGTACTGCGCAGCGCGTGAGCGCCGTCGCCGGGGATCCGCACGCGCCGCGGCGTGTCCGCGGCGAAAGGTCCCCGCGGCGGCCGTGATCTTGGTAGCCTCGACCTATAACAGCAGCGCCCGGGACGAAAGTCCCGGGCGCTGAGTCGTTTTCGCCCGCGGTATCCGCATACGCCAAAAACCGCGGGCGCCGGGGTGCACTCGCGGTTTGCGGCTTGTTCAGTTGGCGGAAGCTACGACTGCCGGTGGCAGCCGATCGCCTCAGGAAGCGATACGCGACACCTGCGGCTTGACGCCCTTGGCGGCGGCGCGCACGCCCGCCCCGATGGCGACGATCGGCGGCACCCAGCGGGCCTCGTGCGGGGCCACGCCCCAGCAGGCCGAACCGTCGAAGAGCTGGGTGGGCGGCAGCGGGATGCCGGCGCCGTCGGTGTGCACGATCGCACCCGCCGCGCGCAGCGCCTCGATGGCCGCGGTGGCCTTGCGGAGGCCGGTGACCAGGTGGATCTCGCGGCGCTCGGGCCCCGGGATCTCGATGATCGGGCCGGTCAGGTCATTGGCCCGCAGGAAGCGACGCACGAACGCGGCGGTCTCTCCCGTGAGCTCGATGCCCGACAGATTCTCGTCGGTGACCAGGCTGATGCCGTTGGCCGTCTCGGCAACCGTCCAGCCGCGCTGCGTGTATTCCTGCGCAGAAGCGGCCAGTGCTGCCGCCGTGACGGAAGACGAAAACGTCGTACGCACTGGTTTCTCCATTCCCCGGTAGATCTATGTCCTGCTCTGTGCGACGTATCGCAACCGGACGTCCGAACCGTTACATGTTCTTTTCTCTCCGAGTTCGGTTGAGCCTGTCGAAGCGGCACTTTGCGAGGATTTTGGCTCCGAAGCGACCGTGTCGCAGTTGGGACGAAACCGTGATTGACGGCCACTGCCAGCAGTTATGTCGTCAAGGCGGCTGGCGGGCCCGTGCCCCGATTCACCCGCACCATGCGGGGAAGTGTTCTAGAACACATTGTGTCGAGGAGCCGCCGCGGTGCGACACCGGCGACACTTCCCGTGACCGAAATGGTCTGGGGGAGAGAGGATCGTCGTCATGACCGACCAATCGAACACGAGCGCAGCCGAACTCGAGGAGTTCGACGAACAGGAGTTCGAGGTCGGCCGCTGGGCCGCCTTCAAGGAGTCCGCCGCCCGGCGCATGTCCAGGCGCGCGGCGGCCGAAGCGGAAGAGCAGGAAGCTCCGGTCGAACCCTTCGCCAGCCCAAGCGCTTTCGGCGCGTGGAGCGTGGCGGCGGCCAAGAGCCTGCTCGACGTCCAGTTCCACCACGCCGCCACGCGCACGCTGCTGCCGCTGGCGTATCTGCTCGGCCTGGCTTCGGCCGTGGCGATCCCGATCGTGGGAACCGTAGGGCTGTGGCGGATTTCGACCTGGCTCGGGCTGGTCTTCGCGCTCGTGTTCGCGGTACCGCTCGGTCTGACCATCGCCGCGGTGGTGCGCCTGCTGCTGGAGTTCGTGCTGAACGCCTCCCGGCTCGCCGCCCGGGTCGAGCACATCTCGGAAATGGCGGACGACCTGTTCCAGGCGCTCTCCGATGTGGCCGAACCGGTCAACCAGCTGTCGGAAGACGTTCGCGCCGTGCAGTTCTGGCGCTATCGACGCCGTTCGCCCCGGAAATAATTGTGCGACAATTTCCCTCGCATGACTCGTAAGGGGGAGGGATGGCACTACCACAGGGGATCACCGGCTCGACGATGCCGCGGCGGCAACTCGGCCGGCAGCTGCGTGACCTGCGCAATCGCGCACGGATGACCACGAGGGTGGCGGCACAGCGGCTGGAGTGGTCCGAGGCGAAGATCTGGCGGATCGAAACCGGCCAGACTTCGCTGCGCAGCCTGGACGTCGAGGCGATGTGCCGGATCTACGGCGCTCCGGAGGACGCCATTTCACCGCTGACCGCTCTGGCCCGGGAAACCAAGGCGCGCGGCTGGTGGACCGAGTTCGGCGATGTGATCGACGAGGGGTACGAGGTCTACATCGGTCTCGAGGAGGCGGCCGCCCGGCTCACCACCTACGAGAACGAGCTGGTGCCGGGGCTGCTGCAGACCGAGGCGTACATGCGCGCGGTGCTGGCCGCGGCCTATCCGGGCATCTCGGCCGAGCAGATGGATCGCCGCGTACGGGTGCGCGCGGCCCGCCAGGCCCTGCTCACCCGCGCGCACGCGCCGCTGCAGCTGGACGTGGTGATCTCCGAGGCGGTGCTGTGGCATCGCATCGGCGGCGACGAGGTGACCGCCGGCCAGCTGGACCGGCTGCGCAAACTCGGCGAACTGCCGAACGTGCGCCTGCGCCTGCTGCCCGCGGACTGCGGGTACCACCACGGCATGGATGCCGGGCGCTTCGTGCTGCTCGAATTCCCCACGGCTCCAAATGAAGCCAACGAACCACCGGTGGTGTACGTGGAGTCCCTCACCGGCTCGTCCTACCTGGACAAGGAGCCCGACGTGGAGCGCTATCGCGAGGCGTTCGCCTCGGTGGCGTCCATCGCGGTGGACGCGCTGCCGCTGATAGACACCCTGCGCGCCGAGGTCTGACCTCGGGTCAGCTGAGGGTCTCTTCCAACACGGCGCGGTGGGTCGGAGCCGCCGCGCCGTGTACTTCCCGGCCCTTGTCGGTCAGGCAGACGAAAATCGCGCGGCGGTCCTGCGTGCACAGTGTCCGTGCGACCAGACCGTCGCGCTCCAGGCGCGCCACCGCGCGGGAGAGCGCGCTCTGGCTCAGGTGGATGTCACCGGCCAGGTCGCTCATCTTGTAGCTCTCCCCGCCCGCGTCGACCAGGCGATCCAGGGTTTCGAATTCGCTGAGCCCGATCCGATGGCGACCCTGCAGCTCCTTCTCCAGGGCGCAGGAGGTCGCCGCGTGCCGGGCGAGCAGATCGCGCCACTCGGACACGAGACCGCTGGGAGCGGCCCGTTCGACCGGCACTGTCGACTTCGGCATGCGCCCGATCCTAGACCTCCGCCCATAATCATGCAACCGCATTTAATGTTTGGACAACTAATGCACGCGCATGTAATGTCCTCGCTCGTGACTTCCACAGACATCCGCTCCGCAGTGAGCACCGCAGCGGCAGAGACCCAGCAGTGGCCGATTCGGCTGTGGGGCATGCTCATCACCCTCTGCATCGTGCTGTTCCTGGACGGCCTCGACGTCTCGATGATCGGCGTAGCGCTGCCGTCCATCGGCTCGGAACTGGGCCTCGAGACCTCGACCCTGCAGTGGCTCGTCTCCGGTTACGTCCTGGGCTACGGCGGCCTGCTGCTGCTGGGCGGCCGCACCGCCGACCTGCTCGGCCGCCGCCGGGTCTTCCTCATCGCGCTGGCGGTCTTCGCCATCGCCTCCCTGGCGGGCGGCCTGGTCAGTTCCGGTCCGCTGCTGATCCTGACCCGTTTCATCAAGGGCCTGGCCGCCGCGTTCACCGCGCCCACCGGCCTGTCCATCATCACCACGACCTTCGCCGAGGGCCCGGCCCGCAACAAGGCGCTGTCCATCTACACCGTGTTCGGTGCGGGCGGTTACTCCATGGGCCTGCTGTTCGGCGGGCTGATGACCGGCTTCGGCTGGCGCTGGACCTTCCTGCTCCCGGTGCCGATCGCCCTCGCGGCCCTGGTCGCGGCGTTCTACCTGGTCCCCAAGGACAAGCCCGCCGAGGAGGGCGGTCACGATCTGTTCGGCGCGCTGCTGTCCACCGCCGGCATGCTGCTGCTCGTCTACACCGTGGTCTCCGCACCCGAGGCCGGGTGGCTCTCGGCGCGCACGGTGCTTTCCTTCCTCGCCGCCATCGCCCTGTTCGCCGCCTTCGTCGTGGTCGAGAAGAAGGTGCGCTACCCGCTGGTGCGCCTGGGCATTCTGCGCAAGCCCACCCTGTGGCGGGCCAGCCTGGCCATCATCGCCGTGGCCGGATCCTTCTTCAGCTGGCAGTTCATCACCACCCTGTACCTGCAGGACACCCTCGGCTGGACCCCGCTGCACCTGTCGCTGGCGCTGCTGCCGGTCGGCATCCTGGTGGTGTCCTCGGCCTTCGTCTCGGACAAGCTGGTCGACCGCTTCGGCACCGGCCCGATCATCGCCGTGACCCTGACCGTCATGGCCATCGGCTACCTGATGTACCTGCGCCTGGACACCGCGCCGGACTACCTGACGGTGCTGCTGCCCGCCATCCTGCTGATCGGCATCGGCTGGGTCGGCTTCCCCGCCATCAACATTCAGGCCACCAGCGGTATCGACGACGACGAGCAGGGCCTGGCCGCCGGCGTGCTGCAGACCGCCATGCAGGTCGGCGCGGCCATCGTGCTCGCGGTGACCACCGCGATCATCTCCTCCGGCGCGGTGCACGGCGCGGACGCCGATCCCGCCGCGGTGCTCGACAACTACCTGCCGGGCCTGCAGTTCGCGGCCGGGGTGGCGATCGTCGGCGCGCTGGTCGCGCTCACCGTGTACCTGCCCAAGGCGCGGGCGCGCCGGGTGGCGGAGCGGCGGGCCGAGCGTGAGCTCGAGGTCGAACTGGTCTCCTGAGTCCGAGCATCCCCCACCCGGGGGAACGGCGAAAAGCGCCGGGGCGCACCGTAATCACACGGTGCGCCCCGGTTGTTCGTTCGGGTGCGCGGAGTTCCGGCGGGACGCCGGGTCAGCGCCGCAGGTCCGCGAACCGCGGCGCGGCCGCGTCCTTGGCCGATCGCACGAAGGTCAGCGGTTCCCCGTCCCGGCCCACGGCAGGCCATTCGATGCCCAGATCCGGATCGAAAGCGTCCAGGTCCCTGTCGAATTCGGGCGAGTACTCGAGCGAGCACAGGTAGATCACCGTGGAATCGTCCGCGAGCGAGAGCAGCGCGTGCCCGAGTCCCTCGGCCAGGTACACCGATTTGCGCTCGACGTCGTCGATCACCACGCTGTCCCAGCGGCCGAAGGTCGGCGATCCGGGCCGCAGGTCCACCACGACGTCCAGGAACGCGCCGCGCGTGCAGGTCACGTATTTGGCCTGCCCGGGCGGGGTTTCGGTGTAGTGGATGCCGCGCAGCACCCCGGCCGCCGAGGTCGAGGTGTTGACCTGGAGCAGTTCGAACGGCCGCCCCACCGCCTTCTCGAACTCCGAGGCCTTGAACGCCTCGGCGAAGACGCCGCGCTCGTCGCCGTGCAGGGCGGGGGTGAATTCCCACGCCCCGGGCACCGCGAGTTCCCGTATCCGCATGCTCACTCGTCCTGTCGCTTGTCGAATCCGGCGTGATCGCGGCCCTGGGCCAGGATGTTCAGCAGGTAGGCGCCGTAGCCCGAGCGCACCAGCGGTTCGGCGATCGCGCGCAACTGCTCGTCGTCGATGTAGCCCTGCCGCCACGCCACCTCCTCCGGTACGCCGATCTTCAGTCCCTGCCGCTCCTCGATGGTGCGCACGTAGTTGGCGGCATCGAGCAGCGAGTCGAAGGTGCCGGTGTCCAGCCACGCGGTACCGCGTCGCAGCACCTCGACCTGGAGCCTGCCCTGTTCCAGGTATGCCCGGTTGATGTCGGTTATCTCGTATTCGCCGCGATCGGACGGCTTCAGCTCGCGCGCGATCGCCACCACGTCGTTGTCGTAGAAGTACAGCCCCGGGATCGCGTAGTTCGAGCGCGGCTTCTTCGGCTTCTCCTCGATGGAAATCGCCTTGCCCGCGGCGAATTCGACCACGCCGTAGGCTGTCGGATCCGAGACCCGGTAGGCGAAGACCGCGCCGCCGTCGACGGCGGCGTGCCGGGTGAGGCTGGTGCCCAGGCCCGGGCCGTGGAAGATATTGTCGCCCAGCACGAGTGCGGCGGGTTCGGAGCCGATGTGATCCGCGCCGAGCACGAAGGCGCGTGCCAGGCCGTCCGGTTCGGGCTGTACGACGTAGGTGAGCGAGACGCCGAACTGGCTGCCGTCTCCCAGGAGCCGGGTGAAGGCCGCGGCGTCCTCGGGGGTGGTGATGACCAGAATGTCCCGGATGCCCGCCAGCATGAGGGTCGACAGCGGGTAGTACACCATCGGTTTGTCGTAGACGGGGACCAGCTGTTTGCTCACCCCGCGTGTGATCGGGTGCAAACGCGACCCGGTGCCGCCCGCCAGGATGATTCCACGCATGTCACAGCAGTCTGCCAGTTGGGTCGCGCGCGGGTGCGGGGAGGTACGGCGCGATTCCAGCTGGACGGCGATTCGATCACACGCGTTTACCGCCATGCGGATCTGTCGATAAGTGTTGCGTAGGTCACGTTCCCGTGGTGTTCTGAAACAGCACTATGTGAGATGTCAGCGCTGACTCTCGCGCGCCGGGTTCCGAGCTGTTCGTCGGACGCCCGTTCGAGCGGCTCGGCGCGCCCAGCGGTGAAGGTAGGTGCGCTATGGCAGCGACCAGCAACGACGGTACGTCCGTGATCAATCCGGATGGCAGCAGCCGTTATTCACAGGCTCTCGAGCTGGCTTGCCGCGGGATCGTCAAGCCCATGGGAGAAATGGCCACGGTCACCACCTCGAACATGCCCATCGTCGCCGCCGTGGTGAACGGCCTGGCCAAACTGCGCCCCGCCCCGCGCGGCGTGGAGCGCGAAGAGGTGCGGCTCAACGGTTTCCGCATGGAGATCGTGCGGCCCGCGGGCGCCCGCAGCTCGCTGCGCGACGGCGCGGTGATGTACATGCACGGTGGCGGGTTCTTCCTGTGCGGCCTGGACACCCATCGGCCCGTGGTGGCCGCCATCGCCCGCCGCACCGGTCTGCCGGTGGTGAGCGTGGAGTATCGCCAACTGCCCGAGACCGACATCTCCGGTGGCGTCGAGGACTGCCTGACCGCCTACCGCTGGCTGCTGCGGCACGGCGCCGATCCGGCCCGGGTGGTCTTCGCGGGCGATTCCGCCGGGGGCTACATGACTTTCGCGACCGCGCTGCGGGCGCGCGATCGGGGACTGCCGGTCCCCGCCGGACTCGTTGGCCTGTGTCCCGCACTGGATCTGGACTGCACCGAGAAGCGCGCGCACCCGAATCTGCGCAAGGACGCGCTGATTCCGCTGTCCGCCCTGGAGTCGGTGGTCAAGATCGGCGCCGAGGTGAACGGCCGGCTCGATCCGGAGCTGTCCCCGGTCAACAACGTGCTGGCCGGCCTGCCGCCGGCGCTGCTCATCGTCGCCGAGGACGAGGTGCTGCGGCGCGACAGCGAGATCATGGCCCAGCGCCTGGCCGCGGCGGGAGTGCCCGCGACACTGGAGATCTGGCGCGGGCAGGTGCACGCGTTCATGTCGATCTTCCCGAACATGCCCGAGAGCCGGGCCGCGCTCGCGCACGTGGCGCAGTTCGTGCGCGCGCGGCTCGACGCCGGAGACGTGGCGCGCACGGCGTGACGCGGCCGGGGCCCGGGCGCGCGCGGCGGCCGGGCCCGCATCGGCGGCACGAACGGCGAAACCCCCGCCCGGGTGGTCCGGTGCGGGGGTTTCGACTGTGCCGGTGTGGCGCCCGAGATTACTTGGCGGGAGCGGTGAACGGCTGGTTGATGGTGGTGAAGTACTGCGCGGCGGCCAGGATGGCGACCGGCGCGGTCACGAAGATCTGACCGGCGAGGGTGCCCAGGAAGCCGACGGTGGCGATACCGACGACGCAGCCGGCGATCGGGCCGGCGCCGAAGATCGCGAGCAGCGCGCCGGTGGCGGCCAGGCCGATGCTGCCGCCGATGATGCAGCCCAGGGCCGCGCCGCCGAGGCCGCCGACCAGGGTGCCGACGGTGGCGCCCAGGGCGATGGTGTCCTTCATGCGGTTGAAGGCGGCCTGCTCACGGTCGTACTCGGTCTTCCACGGCGCGACGTTCTCGTAGGGCAGGGCGACCGGCTTGTAGACCGCCTTGTCGACCGCGAGCTCGGGGGTCAGCACCGCGGTGCGGTCGGTGATCTCGGCCGCGATCGGGAAGACGTAGTCGTCCACGCGGAAGTTCAGCTCGGTGCCCGCGACGACGGCGCCGTTGGCGGCCTTGATCTTGAAAACGCCGTCCTCGACGACCATGGAGCCACCGTCGGTGCGGATGATGGTGTTGGTCTCGGAGTTGGTGGCCGTGTAGTTGATCGCCTCGGCCTCGGCCGCGGCGGGAGCCGCGTTCACGGTGCCGGCGGTAACGCCCATGGCGGCGATCAGCAGCGCCGACGTGGCGGCGAATTTCCTCATCAGCATTTGGTGCAAACCTCATCAGGGAAGAGCTCGGGGGGACGAGAGGAATAGAAATCGAATTCAGCTAACGAGCGGTGAACCGGTCGTGACCGTCCGTTCAAAATCCGTTCACCATCGCGATCATCCGCTTCGGGAGGTTTCGGAAATCTGCAGCGTGCGAGGTGTTTCCGAAGTCGCCGTCGGCTACCGGATCGGTAACCAAATTATGTCGTTGTGACAAAGGTCACAGCGTGGGTGTGATAAGTGCGGGGAATTTAACGTGGAATTTGCGGGCGCCCGCCAGAAATTGGGCAATCCGGACATGGGGCATTCGTGCCGCCCGGAAATTTGTTTCGGCGGAGTATCCGATTCCGCGCACACGCGAGCGGTAACCGGTGTAATGCTCGCAATGTGGACGCCGCGCCCCGGTGGCGGTCGCGCCGAGTAGGGTTGCCCCCGTGCGATTGCTCGTAACCGGCGGCGCCGGATTCATCGGCGCGAACTTCGTTCATCAGACCGTGGCCACGCGCCCCGGCGTCCATGTCACTGTGCTCGACAAACTCACCTACGCGGGAAATCGGGCCTCCCTGGCCCCGATCGCCGATCGCGTCGAGTTCGTGCACGGCGACATCGCCGACGGCGCGCTGGTGGATCGACTCGTCGGCGCCGCCGACGTGGTCGTGCATTTCGCCGCCGAGTCACACAACGACAATTCCCTCGCCGATCCCTGGCCCTTCGTGCAGACCAATATCGTCGGCACCTACTCGCTGCTGCAGGCCGTGCGCAAGTACGACGTGCGCTACCACCACATCTCCACCGACGAGGTGTACGGCGATCTGGCACTGGACGATCCGGCCGCGTTCAGCGAGGCCACGCCCTACAACCCGTCCAGCCCGTACTCGGCGTCCAAGGCGTCCAGCGACATGCTGGTGCGGGCCTGGGTGCGCTCGTTCGGGGTCCGCGCCACACTGTCCAACTGCAGCAACAACTACGGGCCGTACCAGCACGTGGAGAAGTTCATCCCGCGGCAGATCACCAATCTCATCGACGGTATCCGCCCGCGGCTCTACGGTGCGGGACACCAGGTTCGGGATTGGATCCACGTCGAGGACCACAACACCGCGGTGTGGGACATCGTCGACCGCGGCCGCATCGGCCAGACCTATCTCATCGGGGCCGACGGCGAACGCGACAACAAATCGGTCGTGGAGTTGATTCTCGAGGGCTTCGGCCGTCCGGCCGACGATTTCGATCACGTCACCGATCGGCCCGGTCACGATCAGCGCTATGCCATCGACGCCACCCTGCTGCGCACCGAACTCGGCTGGGCGCCCCGTTTCGGCGACTTCCGCGCGGGCCTGGAATCGACCATCGCCTGGTATCGCGCCAACGAACCCTGGTGGCGCGCGCAGAAATCCCGCACCGAGAACGCCTATGCCGCCGCAGGGGAGAAAGTCCTCTGATTCCGGACGAGCTCACCGCGCGGTGAGCTCACCCCAATCGCGCCGATACTCCGCCCAATCCCGCGGCGTCGCCGCGAAATCCACATAGATCGCGACGCCGAAGTTCGCGCGCCCGCCGTCGGTCCGGCTCGAACCGAGCCGGATACCGTGGATGGCCGTCGCGACGGTTTCCGCGTTCCCGCGATGCCCGAGATCGTTCGCCCAGAACGCGGGCACCCCCATGAGCAGATCCACCCGCGCGGGCGTGACCTCCATGGCCAGTCGCGTCTGCTGCGCGAGATATCCGCCGTAGAGCGATTTCACCGGCATGGCGGTGTCGTAGGACATCACCGCCACCTGATCGCAGCGCCGCGCGACCTCCGCGAAATAGCTTTGCGACCACCACTTCCCGTGATCGGCCACGGCGATGCCGACCGAATGCAGGCCCGGCAGCGGATCGATCACGGGCGCCGACACCGAGAGCAGGGCGCCGCGGCCGGCGGTGATCGGGCGCACCAGGTCCAGCAGCGCCAGGAATCCGGGCGACCCCGACCGCACCGGTTCCAGATCGAAGTGGATGCCGTCGAACCCGAGGTCGAGCACCCCGGTCGCGGAGGCGGCGACGCGGGCGCGGGTGGCCGCGTCCTCCACGTCCATCCCGTCGAATTCCGGGGCGAGGATGTCGCCCAGCCAGGACTGCACGCGGATGCCGGGCAGCAGGCGGTGCGCGGTCTCGGTGAACCAGCGGGCGCGGGGATGCAGGTCCGCGGGCAGGGTGCCGTCGTGCTCGAGCGGGCCGGTGTGCACGTACAGGTCCTTGATCCCGGTGCCGGACAACAGCTCCGCGAGTCCGGTCACGTCGGCCTCGGACTTACGGCCGTCCACCCAGGCGTGGCCGAGCCAGAGCGCGTCGCGCCCGCGGGTACGGGCATCGGCCTCGGGGGTTCCGGTGTACTGCAGGCGCAGATACAGCGCCGCCCCGCCGACGGGTGTCAGCAGGGCGGCCAGGACGAGCAGCACGATCACCCCGGCCCGGCGCCATCGTGACCAGCGGTGCCATCTCGCCCCCACGGCCGCGAAGAGCTTGCGCGGCCGTCCTTTTCGCTTCATGGTCGAACGCTATCGAGCGTTCGGGGGTGGTGCGGTGGAGGTCGTGTGCGGAAATCGTGAAGGTCAGCCCCAGACGATGGTGGAGTACTTCACGACCGCCGCCAGCAGCGCGACCGCGGTGGCGGCGGTGACGACGATGGCCGGGCCGCGCACCGGGGTCCGGCCGTCGGCGCCGGTGAGCCGCAACGGCATCCAGCGCAGGAACACCGCCAGGGTGAGCAGTGCGAGCGGGACGAAGTAGCGGCCCTGGACGCCGTCGATGATGAAATAGCCGACGGGGGTGAAGGACATGTACAGGGTCACGTAGATCATCGCGACGCTGGCGACCATGGTGAGCAGGATCAGCCAGACGCGCAGCCGGTCCCCGACCATGCGGTCGGCGATGCCCACGCTCACCGCGAAGGCCAGCAGGCTGGCCACGATGGTCAGCGCCGGCACGTCGATGTACGCGAAGCCGAGTTCGCCGAAGAACTGGGTGAACCAGCGCTGGTCGCGACGGGCGATGCTGTCGCCGAACACGCTCAGGAACTGGATCGGATCGCCGAGGATCTCCTTCAGCTGATCCCCCGGGCGCACCGAGCCCCACTGTTCCTGCGGGCGCATGAGACTCATGCCGTCGCCGGTCGGCGCCGCGATCTTCATCCACACCGCGAACACCCCGCCGCCGACGACCGCGCACACCCACGGCAGCGCCCGCTGCCAGAGCGCCGGGCGGTCGGGATCGCCGAAACCGAAGCGCCCGGCGGGAATCAGCACGGTGAGCATGGCCAGCAGCACGTAGGTCGGTTTGCAGACCGGCAGCAATACGGTGGCCGTCAGCGCGAACACCGTTTCCGGCCGGGACAGGCGCTGCCCGAGGAACACGCCCTTGACGATGAAGGCCGAGACCAGCAGGGCGAGCGCGTTGGTCACGGTATCGGCGGTCACGGTGCCCGCCTGGAACACCGCGATGGGCAGGACGGCGACGGTCAGCGCAAGCCACTGCACGCGGTGCCCGCGCAGCACACGCACCGCGAAGCCGACGATCACCAGGTAGGCGAGCAGCCCGGCCCAGCGGGTGGCCAGTACCAGGCCGCCCACGTTCAGGTCGAGCGCCTCGGCGATCCGAATGCCCGCGGCGGCGGGCAGATACGGCACGGGGGAGTAGGCGGCGGTGTTGGTGAACCACACCTGCGTCGTGGCCGTGGACACCGGCAGCGATCCGAGCTTGTCGTAGGCCGCGCGGTCCACCACCATCGGGTCGGGCTCGTCGGTGTTGTTGCGGTAGTCGTCGAACGCGAACGACATGAGCGCGTCGACGCTGATCGGTACGTCGCCGCCCCACGCGGGCCCGCGGTCGTCCTGAATCTGCTGCGGGGTGATCTGCCCCTGCGCGACCTGGTAGGCGCGCCCGAACTGGGTGATCTCGTCATGTCCCCAGAAGGGTGGGGTGAGCACCGAGAACACGGCGCCGAAAATGCCGGCCAGTACCAGGAAGGCCACGGTGGCCGCGCCGAAGCGCTGCTCGATCCGGGCGAACGCGGCCGCGCGGCCGCTCGCTTCCGTCGTCGATTCCGCGCCGGTCGTTCTCGTACCGGACTCGGTCCCGTTCGGGGCGGTAGCCGCGCCGGTCTCGGCCGCGGCGACGGTGCCGGCGGCGCTCGATTCTGTTCCCACGGTGTCCGATTGTGCTGGACGCTCGCCCGGTTGCTCGGTAAGGGGCCGGGCTCCCGCAGCGGGAGTGGCGGATTCGCTCGGCTCCTCCCCGGGTCGCGTGGCGTCCGGCTCGGTGCGAACGGTCATCGCCTGCTACCGCCCGAGCAGTCCTGCGCCTCGTGCTCGGCGGCCGCGCCGACGGCCGAGTAGCGCAGGTACATCAGGCGCGCGGCCTCGTGCCGGGAGCGGCGGATGCCGTCGAGCACCAGGCCGGCGGTCCAGGCCAGGCTGCCCAGCAGCAGCAGCGTGAAGCCGAGGAACAGCGTGGGGAAGCGCGGTACCTCGTGAATCCGGTAGAACTCGATCACTATCGGCGTGATGAGCACGATCGACAGGATCCAGGCCAGGGTGCCGAACAGGCCGTAGAAGGCCACCGGCCGCTCGTGCCGGGCCAGCCCGATGATCAGGCGCAGGATCTTGAAGCCGTCGTGATAGGTCCGCAGCTTCGACTCGCTGCCCTCGGGCCGGTCCTTGAACCCGACCGGCACCGCGGTCTGCGGCACGCGCAGGTGCAGCGAGTGCACCGTCAGTTCGGTCTCGATCTCGAATTCGCGCGACACCGCGGGGAAGCTCTTCACGAACCGCCGCGAGAAGACGCGGTAACCGGAGAGCATGTCCTCGACGTTCTCGCCGAACACCTGGGCGACCACGCCGTTGAGCACCTTGTTGCCGGTCTCGTGGCCGGGCCGGTAGGCCGATTCGCCCGCCGATTCTCTGCGCACGCCCAGCACGTGGTCGTACGGACCGGACAGCAGCGCCTCGATCATCCGCGGTGCGGCGGCGGCGTCGTAGGTGTCGTCGCCGTCGATCATCAAATAGATGTCGGCCTCGATATCGGCGAAGGCGCGACGGACGACATTGCCCTTGCCCTTGCGATATTCGTGGCGCACGATGGCGCCCGCCTCGCGCGCCTTCTCGGCGGTCGCGTCGGTACTGCGATTGTCGTAGACGTACACGACGATTCCGGGCACGGCGGCTTTGAGGTCGCTGACGACCTTCGCGACCGAGGCCTCTTCGTTGTGGCAGGGGACAACTGCGGCAATGCGAAGCTCGGTGGGGTCCACCCGGTCAATCCTCGATGTGATCGGTAGGCGAATACGAACACGGGGAGGGTACCCGAGATGGCTGGGGTACCGTCGCCGAGTGTCCAGCAGTGAGCCGGCGGCCGTCGATCCCAGCCCCGCCGATACCGTCCCCGTGTCATTCGCGGACAAGGTGCGCACCACCCTCAAGCAGGGCAGCGCCTTTCTCGTGGTCGGTCTGATCGGCCTGGCCGTGGACGCGGGCACCTACAACCTGCTGGTGTTCTGGGGCGGGGAGGGTGTGCTGTTCGACCGGCCCATCGTCGCGAAGATCATCGCGATCGGCGTCGCCACGGTCGTCACCTATTTCGGCAACAAATGGTGGACCTTCGCGCACAAGAAGGGCGGATCCGCGGCCCGCGAATACGTCCTGTACGCGGTGTTCAATGTGATCGCCATCGGCCTGCAATTGAGCTGCCTCGGGTTCTCCCGATACGTGCTCGAACTGTCGAGTCCCTTGGCGGACAACATCTCCGGAACACTGGTCGGCCAGGCTGTCGCGGTGCTGTTCCGCTACTGGGCCTACGACAAATTCGTCTTCACCGGAACACCGGAAAACGACGAAAGTTCGCAGCCCGCCCGGGTTCTGGACTGAGTGGCGCGACGTGGCGAACCCTGGGGCGCGTACGGGACGAAGCGGCCGTGACCCCGCCGCAGCGCAGCGGAGAGAATTGAATACTGTTATTCTCTGCGCGCCGTGCGTGACAGTGGGTGTTGGTCCACGTCAGGGTATTGCCGGTATCTGAAAGTTTTCGAGCGATGTCGAGGGATTCATGGATGCGTCGGCTGGCCAAGCCGTGACCGAAATCAATGACCGGCAGACCGCCGGAGCCCCCGCGACGCTGCGGGCGGATCATGTCGCGCCCGAGCGGCTGGTGCTGCAACGCGGTTTGTTCACCGGACCGGCTCCCCGGATCAGCGACGATCTATACGCGGTGGTGAAGGGCGGCAAGGCGCATCGCGAGCGCTTCAGCCTGCGCCTGGACAAGGGCGCCACCGCCACCACGAACACCTACTTCGGCCGGTTCGCCGCCAGCTACTGGCAGCGCTGGACCACCGTCACCGCCGTCGAGGTCGCGATGACCCTGGAGGTGGGCGGCCGCACCAAGGTGCGCCTGGCCGCCTCGGACATCGCCGGGCACCGGCGGGTGGTCGCCACCGCGGAGACCCGCGAGGACGGCCGCGTGGTGCTGAGCACCGCGCTGGACATGTACATCGACGGCGGCGCGCTGTGGCTGGAATTCGATGCCATCGGCGGCGACGTCCTGGTCTCCGATCTGGCCTGGAGCGCACCCGCGCCCGAGACGGTGCGGCCGGTCGCCATCGCGATCTGCACGTTCAACCGCGCGCCGGACTGCGCGAACACGGTCGCCGCGCTGGCCTCGGACGCCACCGTGCTGTCCGCCATCGACGCGGTGTACGTCGTGGATCAGGGCAGCGATCTGGTGCAGGATCAGCCGGTCTTCCAGGAGACGGCGCCGGTGCTCGGGGACAAGCTGCGCTACCTGCGCCAGCCGAATCTCGGTGGGGCGGGCGGCTTCACCCGCGGCCTCTACGAGGTCTCCGCGGCCAACGAGCACGCCGACGTCATCCTCATGGACGACGACATCCTGTGCGAACCGGAAACGGTGCTGCGGCTCAACGCCTTCGCGAACATGACCGTCGAGCCGACCCTGGTCGGCGCGCAGATGCTCTTCCTCTACAACCCCGACTTCCTCAACGTCGGCGCGGAGGAGACCGATCTGGCCAAGCTGCGGCACGGCCAGAAGGTGGCCAAGGCGCTGCGCAACACCAGCATGCTCAAGAAGCATCAGGAGCGCCGCGTCGACGCGGGCTACAACGCCTGGTGGACCTGCCTCATCCCGGCCGAGGTGGTCGCCCGCATCGGGCTGCCGGTGCCGATCTTCTTCCAGTGGGACGACGTGGAATACGGCCTGCGCGCACGGGAGAACGGTTTCGTGACCGTCACCATGCCGAACGCGGCGGTGTGGCACGCGGACTTCTATTGGAAGGACTTCGACGACTGGGCGCGCTACTTCTCCTCCCGTAACTCGCTCATCGTCTCCTCGCTGCACACCGAGCTCGATCCCAAAGCCGTTACCCGCCAGCTCTTCCGGGAGATCGGCGAGTACCTGGTCGGGATGCAGTACGGGCTGGCGCACACCACGCTGCAGGGCATCGAGGACTACCTGAAGGGCCCGGAGATCCTGCGCGACGGCGGCATCGCCGCGCTGGCCGCGGCCCGGGGCTCACGCAACGAGTACGCCGAGACCATCAAGCATCCGGCAGCGACCTCGCCGATTCCCAACGCGCACCTGCACGTGCGCCGGGCCGGCGGCGAGCCCAGCCGCCCGCTGCTGATCCTGTTCAAGCGGGCGCTGAACCAGTGGACCGGCCGGGTGATCCCGGGTCCGGTGGCGGTCACCCGCGAGGACGCGCACTGGTGGCACGTCGGCCTGTTCGGCGACGTCGTGGTCACCGATGCCTCGCAGTCGGGTGTGCGAGTTCGCCACCGCGACAAGGAGACCGCCCGCAAGCTGCTGATCCGCGCCTACCGGGTACTCAAGAAGCTGCGCAAGGAACTGCCCGATCTGCAGCGGCGCTGGCGGGCCGCCATGCCCGAGCTCACCAGCCGCGCGAACTGGGAGCGGCTGTACGGGATCGATTCCGGAAAGTAGCGCCCGGCCCGGCGGAACGAAAGAACCCGAGATCGCTCTCGGGTTCTTTCGCGTTGTACCGCAGCGGTATTCGGAGCGTATGCCGCGGAAACCCGTCTACAGGAACAGATCCGTGGACAGCGGGCCGTCGCCCGGCACGACGCGATACTTGTCCAGGTCCGTGATGCCGTGCGCGGCGAGCACGTCGTCGTCGATGAAGAAGTTGCCGGTCGTCTCCTTGGCCGGCGAGGTGAGCACCAGGTACGCGGCGTCCGCGTAGATGTCCGGCGTCCGCGAGGTGGCGACCATCTCCTCGCCGCCGAGCAGGTTCCGCACCGCGGCGGTGGCGATCGTGGTGCGCGGCCACAGCGAGTTCACGCCGATGCCGTACTTGCGCAGCTCCTCGGCCAATCCCAGTGTGGTGAGCGACATTCCGTACTTGGCGATGGTGTAGCCGAGCGAGCCGCCCGCCCATTTCGGGTCCAGGTTCAGCGGCGGCGACAGGGTGAGAATGTGCGGATTGCGCCCGGTCTGCGCGGACTCGCGCAGCGCCGGGATGCTGAGCTTGGACAGCAGGAAGCTGCCGCGGCAGTTGATGTCCTGCATGAGGTCGTACTTCTTCATCGGCAGGATCTCGGTGGGGGACAGGTCGATCGCCGAGGCGTTGTTCACCACCATGTCGATCCCGCCGAAGGTGGCGATCGTGCGCTGCACGGCCTCGGCCACCGCGCCGTCGTCGCGCACGTCCCCGACGAACTTGAGCACCGTGCCGCCCGCGGACTCCAATTCGGCTGCCGCCGTGTGGATCGTGCCCGGCAGCTTGGGATGCGGCTGATCGGTCTTGGCGATCAGCGTGATGTTCGCGCCGTCGGCGGCCGCGCGCTTGGCGATCTCCAGCCCGATGCCGCGGCTGCCGCCCGACATGATCATGGTCCGGCCCGCCAGCGGCTTGAGTGCTTCGGTCATCTCGGCTCCCTGCTCTCTGCTTTCGCCCCGGGTTCGATGATCCGCGCGTCCGTGCGCGAACGGAGCGAAAACCCTCCAATCCGGACAGTAGGCCGAATTCGGCCACTATGCAACTAGGTGCATATGGGTGTCGGGGGTAGTGCCTGCGCTACCTCGGCCGTCCGGTCCGCGCCACCGCAGAGAAGGGCGTGTGCGGCATCGGAATCGCGGCCCCGGATTCCTAGGCTCGATGGAGCCGGGAAAACCGGTCCGAACAGGAGGAACGCCTTCTCATGACGACATTTCGGGGGTACCGCGCGCGCCGCGCGCCAGCCGTGATCGGCGTACTGGCCGTGCTCGCGACGGCCGCCTGCGCGAGTGCGGACCCGGCCGGCGCGCCTGCCGCCCGGGACCGGGACGACGCGCTGGGCGCGGCCCTGGCCGCGGTGGTGGATGCCGGGTTCCCGGGCGTGCAGGTGGTGATCACCGACGCCGGCGGACAGCGCGTGCGCACCGCCGGGCGGGCCGATCTGCGCACCGGCGCGGAGTTCGCCGCCGACGCCCGCGTGCGGATCGGCAGCAACACCAAGACGTATGTGGCCGTGGTGATCATGCAGCTGGTCGCCGAAGGCGCGGTGGCCCTGGATGATCCGGTGGAGAAGTACCTGCCGGGCGTGGTGCGCGGCAACGGCAACGACGGCACCCGGATCACCGTGCGGCAGCTGCTCCAGCACACCACCGGGCTGCCGGACTATCTGGCGAGCGGTGATCCCGCGGCGGCACACGAGCCGAATTCGCCGCAGCTGCGAGGGGACGCGGCCGAGCTGCGGTCCCGGCACTTCACCCCGCGCGAGCTGGTGGACATCGCCATGAGCCTGCCGCCGCAATACGAGCCCGGTGCGCGCTCGGTGTACACGAACACCAACTACATCCTGCTCGGGATGCTCGTCGAGCAGGTGACCGGACAACCCGTCGCCGCCGAGATCCAGACCCGCGTACTGGATCGGCTCGGCCTGCGCGACACCTACTTCCCGGCGGACGGCGAACAGGTCATCCGCGGTCCGCATCCGCGCGGATACGAGGAAAGTTCCGGGGAGCGCGTCGATTTCACCGATCTCGACCCGTCCTGGGGTGGCGCGGCCGGCGCCATGGTCGCCACCGGCGCCGATCTCAATCGCTTCTTCCGCGCCCTGCTCGCGGGGGAACTGCTGCCCGCGAACCTGCTCGCCGAGATGCGGGTGACCGTGCCGTTCGACCGCATGCCCGGCGCGGGCTACGGCCTCGGCCTGATCCGCCAACCCGTGTCCTGCGGCGCGGAGGTCTGGGGTCACGGCGGCAGCATCCCCGGGTTCGAGACCCGCAACGGCGTCACCGCCGCGGGCACCGCGGTGACCGTCATCGTCAATCAGCTGCCGGTCAGCGAGGCGCAGGCCGACAAGGTGACCGCGGCACTCGATACCGCGCTCTGTTCCTGACCCCGGCGCTTCCGCCGCCCCACTCCCCGCGCCCGGCGTGCTTCCCCGCCCGCGCGTCATTCGCCCTGCCCCCGAGAGGAATTCATCTTGCACAGCGGAAAGCTCTTCATCACCGCCGCCGCCACCGCGCTGGCCGCCGTCACCGGTGCGGTGGTGGTGGACCGGGTGGTCGCCGCGCCGCCGGCCGCCGCCACCGAGGCCGACCTGGGCCGCTACTACGGGCAGCACCCGAATTGGGTGGGCTGCGGTGTGCAGGCGCTGGACGAGGTGGGCGCGCAGTGCGCCGACATCACCGTTCCCGTGAATTACGCGGAGCCGCAGGGGAAGACGATGACCGTCGCCATCTCCCGCATCGCCGCCACCGATCCCGCGCAGCGCCGCGGCGTCATGCTGTCCAACCCCGGCGGCCCCGGCGGATCCGGGCTCGACCAGTTCATCCGTCTGCTCCCGGCCATGACGCCCGAGGTCCGCGCGGGCTACGACCTCATCGGCATGGACCCGCGCGGGGTCGGCCGGTCGACGCCGATCGACTGCGGCTGGACCACCGGTTTCGGCCTGCAATCGGCGGGCGTGGACGGCACGGGGTTCGCCGAGTCGGTCGTGACCCAGGGCCGGCTGGCCGCCGAATGCGTTGCGAACCAGGGTGATCGGCTGGCCTCGATCTCCACCCGCAACACCGCCCGCGACATGGACGTGGTGCGCGGCGTGCTGGGGCAGGAGCGCATCAACTACTTCGGCACCTCCTACGGCACGTACCTGGGCGCGGTCTACATGCAGATGTACCCCGAGCGCAGCGACCGCATGGTGCTGGACAGCGCGGTGGATCCCGAGCGCTACGGCGCGGTCGGGATGATGCAGGACATGGGCCCCGCCAACGAGGCGGCCCTGGACCGCTGGGCGGACTGGGCCGCGGCCCGCGACGGCGAGTACCACTTCGGCGCGACCCGTGCGCAGGTCCGCGCCACCGTCGAGTCCATGATTCGCGGCGCGGCCGAGAAGCCGCTCCGGATAGGCGAATTCGACGTGGACGAGCACTGGCTGCCGATGCTGCTGTTCACCGTGCTCGACGACGCGCGCAACTATCCGACGACCTCCGCGCACGTGCGCCTCTACCTCGACGCCGCCGCGGGCAAGGCGGTGACGCCCGATCCCGAACTGGCGGCGACCATCGATCGCATGCTGAACGGCAAGCCGGAGAACATGTCCGCGCAGATGACCATCATGTGCGGCGATGTGGGTGTGCCCCGCGATCCGTCGTGGTACTGGCGCAACATCGAGGCGGCGCGGGCCACCCAGCCGATCTTCGGCGCCTTCGCCAACAACATCACCCCGTGCGCGTTCTGGCCCGCCCCCGCCGAGGAGCCGACGACGATCGGCAACGCGCTTCCCGCCCTGGTCATCCAGGCCACCGGCGACACCCGCACGACGTACGCCAATGGCGTGGCGATGCGCAAGGCGCTCACCGGCTCCCGCCTGGTGACCCTCGAGAACGTGGACATCCACAGCGTGTACGGCCGCTACCGCAACACCTGCGCCTGGGGCGCGATCAACACCTACTTCGCCGACGGCACCCTCCCCGCGACCGACATCACCTGCCGGGACGACGAGTCCGGAAACTGACCGGTCCGCGGCCCGCCCCTCGGAGGGCGGGCCGCGGTGGCGCTCAAAGGCGCGGCGCGGCACCGAGATACGCGAGCACCGCCAGCACGCGGCGGTGGCCGACCTCGTCGGCGTGCAGGTTCAGCTTGGCGAAGATGCTCCGGATGTGTTTGAGGACCGCGCCTTCGGAGACGACCAGGCGGGCGGCGATCGTCGCGTTGTCCAGGCCCTCGGCCATCAGGGCCAGCACCTCGCGCTCGCGCGGGGTGAGCGCGGCGAGGGGGTCGTCCGCCCTACGGCGGACCAGCAGTTGCGAGATCACCTCGGGGTCCATGGCGGTGCCGCCGTCCGCGACCCGGCGCAGGGACTCCAGGAAGCGGTCGACCCTGCCGACCCGCTCCTTGAGCAGATACCCGACCCCGCCGGAACCGTCGCCCAGCAGTTCGGCGACATAGCTGTCCTCCACCCAGTTCGAGAGCACCAGCACCGGCAGTCCGGGGTGAATCTCGCGGGCCCGCACCGCGGCTCGCAGCCCGTCGTCGGTGAAGGTCGGCGGCATGCGCACATCCACCACCACCGCGTCGGGGCGGTCGGCGGTCACCAGGGTCAGGAAGTCCCCGGCATTGTCGACCGCCGCCACCACCTCGATACCGGCGGTGCGCAGCAGCAGGACCAGACCCTCGCGCAGGAGGGCGTCGTCCTCGGCGATCACGACCCGCATGGCAACTCCACGCGCACCACAGTAGGGCCACCGGCGGGACTGGTGAGCCGCATGTCCCCGTCCAGGGCCCGTGCCCGCCGCCGGATGCCGGCGAGCCCGCCGTCCTCGGTCTCGTGCGCCCCGCCGACCCCGTCATCGGTGATGGTCAGCACCAGCAGTTCGGGCGTTCCGCCCAGGTGGACCGAAACATGCTCGGCCCGCGAGTGTTTGGTGGCGTTGGTGAGCGCCTCGGCGATGACGAAGTAGGCCGCGGCCTCCACCGCGGCGGGCCGCCGCGCACCCGGCTCGATATCGACCACGCAGGGGATGGCTGAGCGGGCCGCCAAGGCCGAGACGGCGCTGGCCAATCCGCGATCGGCCAGCACCGGCGGATACACGGTGCGCACCACGTCGCGCAGTTCAGCCAGCGCGGCGGTCGCGGTGTCCTGGGCCGTGCGCACCATGGCGTCCGCCGCCGCCGGATCCGCGCCGCGCAGCTGCTCGGCCAGCCCCAGCTGCATGATCACCGCCGCGATCCGGGCCTGCGCCCCGTCGTGCAGATCCCGCTCGATCCGCCGCAGCTCCGCCCCGTGCGCGTCCAGCGCCGCCGCCCGGGTCGCGGTCAGCTCGGCCACCCGGTGCGCGAGTTCGGCCCCGTCGGCCGGGGCCAGCAGCGCCGCCGCGGTCCGCGCCGTCAGCCGGGCCACCGCGGGCGTCTGCAGGGCGAGCCAGCCCAGCGGCGCCGCGATCAGGGCCGCCGCGACCGCCGTGCCCCACGAGGTCACCGTGAACCCGAAGTTCGTCACCGATCCCGGCGGCGTCAGCCGCCAGTAGACCGGGACCAGCGCCTGGTTCAGCACGGCGACGGGCAGCAGGATCGCGACGCTCCCGACCAGGGTTCCGGTGACCGCGTGCAGCACCAGCCACCCGAGGTCCCGCAGGTTGGCGGGATCCCGGGCGACCGTGGCCAGTTGGTCACGCAGCGAACCGGTCATGGGCTGGTAGGGCGCCGCGATGGGCTCACCCAGATAGCGCGCGGCCTGCCGCCGGTCGACGGCCACCAGCCGCCGCACGAGCCGCACCGCCTCCGGCACCGCCGGAATACCCAGCCCGATCAGGCAGAATGCGCCCACCACCGCGAGTCCCACCACCGCGAACATCGACAGCAGCGCGGTCAGCCCACCCATCGCCAAGTACCCCACCGCCGCGGGCAGTCCCCGCAGCCGTCCCAACACCCATCGTCCCGGCCTCATCGGCCCATAACTGGAACGCTCGTTTCAACCCGTCGCGCCACACCAGCACCGTTCACGCTCTCATTCTCCGCATGCCGCGGAAGTCGGCGCGCGGGCACACCCGCGCCCGGCGGTCACGAACCTCAGCCCGGGCCACGACCCGGGGCGGAAGCACCCGCACCGTCGTTGTCGTATTCGTTGCCGCCCCGGTTGCCACCGCCGGAACCGCCGCTCCGCCGAGCCCGCGGGCGGTCGCCCGGATCGCCCGCTTCCTGCTCGGCCGTTCGGCGAACCGCCGCGACCGCGCCTCCGCCCGCGCTCCCGAGCCGAGAACGGGGCCGGGGCGCGGCCGCGCCGGATCAGCGGCGGCCGCCCTGACGCTGGCGGTACATGCGGCGCTGTTCCTTGCTGATGTCACGCCACTGCTTCTCGCGTTCGGCGCGGGCCCGCGAATCGGTGCGGGCCGCCATCCACTCGTTCTCCCGGGTGAGTTTGCGGAAGCTGTCCAGCCTGCGCTGGGGCAGCTCCCCGGACTCGATGGCGGCCAGCACCGCGCAGCCCGGCTCCCCGATGTGCGAGCAGTCGCTGAAACGGCACTGCGCGGCAAGGGATTCCACCTCGCTGAAGGTGCGGCCCAGGCCCTCGGTGGCATCCCACAGCCCGATCGAGCGCAGGCCGGGGGTGTCGATGAGGGTCCCGCCGCCGGGCAGCGGCCGCAGCTCGCGGTGCACGGTGGTGTGCCGCCCGCGCTTGTCGCCTTCGCGAACGGCGTTGGTGGCGAACACATCCGCGCCGAGCAGCGCGTTGGCGAGGGTGGACTTGCCCGCGCCGGACGGTCCGAGCAGGGCGACGGTGCCCTCCAGCAGCGCCGTCAGCACCTCCATACCGAGACCGGAGGCGGCGCTCACCGCGACCACCGTGGCCCCGGGCGCGACCGCGCGCACCTGATCCAGCGAAAGATCCTCGGCCAGATCGGCTTTGGTCAGCACCACCACCGGCTGCGCCCCGGATTCCCAGGTGAGGGCGAGCATGCGCTCGATCCGCCCGAGATCCACGTCGCCGTCACCGGGCGAGCACAGCAGGACGGTGTCCACGTTGGCGGCCAGCACCTGGCTCGCCGAGCGCGCCCGGGCGTCGGAGTGACCCGAAACCGCCGCTCGCACAATGGCGGTGCGGCGCGGCAGCAGTCGCCGCACCACGGCGTCGGTGAGCAGCCGGTGGGTGGTGGGCGCCGCGCCGGAATCACTGCCGAGCGCGACCCAGTCGCCCGTGCACAGACCGCTGACCTCGGAATCCGAGCGCGGGCAGCGGGCGCGCACGATACGCGCGGTGGCGTCGGGCAGACGGGTGGTGGCGAACGGAACGGCCACATCGCATTCGCTGCGATCCATGCGCAGCACGCGCGCCGGAATCACCGAATCATCGAGCAGCGGAAGGTAATCGGTCGCTACGGAAGCGGTCCAGCCGTAGGAATTGAGCAGGTCGAGATCGACCAGAGACATGATGGGGGGTCCTTCGACGGGCCGAGCCCGTCATTCGGACTCAGCGCAGGGGGTTCGAGGTGGATACGCGCGCGGCGAGGGCTCGCGCAGGCACGACAATCCGCACTGTCGTAAACACGTAGATCCACCTCCTTCTCTTCCCTGGGCGGTCACCGAGGCGACCGCGAGCCGAATAAGAACGTCACCACCCTGTCAGGTCGGTCGCGGGTGCGCAACCGATTTTCCTACCTGGGCTTTCGCCCCGGCGACAGGGTCAGGATGTGGCCTTGTCCGGTTCGGCCCGGCTCGGTTCGGGCGCGGCCGACCGCTCCTGCGGCGGGGTCTGCTCCGGCTTGTGGAACTGCTCGCGCCGACCCAGCCGCTGCAGGCGCAGCCACTCCATGAGCCCCTGCGGATCCTTCTGCTGGATCAGGAAGAACCAGCCGAACCGGGCCAGTTCCTGCGGCAGCAGCTTGCGCATCCCGGGCTGGGCCATCAGGTAGCCGCGGTTGCGGTAGGTGAAGTACCGCTTGACCGGGTCGTCCGGGTACTGGGTGTGCATGCGCCCGCCCAGGATCGGCTTGAACTCCTCCGAACCGTTGGGGTGCAGGTAGGCGGTCTGCAGACAGGTGCCGAACGGCAGCCCGGACCGCACCAGCCTGCGATGCACCTCGACCTCGTCACCGCGCACGAACAGCCGCAGGTCCGGGACGCCGATGACGTCCACGGCCTGCGCCGAGACCAGCGCGCCGTTGAAGAGCGAGGCGATACCGGGCAGGAAATCCTCGTCGCCCAGCTCGGAGCGCAGCCGCCGCCACACCACGCCGCGGCGCAGCGGGAAGGCCAGCCGATCGGGATCGTCGATATCGGCGACCACCGGAGACACCTCGACCAGCCCGTGCCGCTGCGCGCAGTCGAACAGGGTTTCCAGCACCCGCGGACCCTCGGGCCTGCCGTCGTCGTCGGCCAGCCACACCCAGTCCGCGCCCATGGTCAGCGCGTGCAGCATGCCGAGCGCGAAACCGCCGGCGCCGCCGAGGTTGTGTTCCGAACCCAGGTAGGTCGATTCGATGGACTGGTTGCGCACCAGCTCGCCGACCTCGGGCTCGTTGCCGTTGTCGATGACGATGAGGTGATCGATGGCCCGCGTCTGGGTGGAGAGCACCTTCAGCGATTCGGCCAGCAGTTCGCGGCGTTTATGGGTGACGACGATCGCGACGATCCGCGCGTCGGCACCGAAGTTGGGGGTCATCTGCTCGGTCATGCGGGATTCCGTTCGGGTTCACGTTCCAGATCCCGCAGCACCTGGGCCACGTGATCGCCCGCCTCCGGGCCTTCGTACGCGCGCACCACTTCCTCGATGCCGCCATGCATGCGTACCTGACCGTGATCGATCCACATAGCCGAATCGCAGAGCTGCGCCAGGAATTCATTGGAATGGCTGGCGAAGACCAGAATGCCGGAGCGGGACACCAGCTCCTGCAGGCGAACTCGCGCCTTCTTCATGAATTCGGCGTCGACCGCGCCGATCCCCTCGTCCAGCAGCAGGATTTCGGGGTCGATGGAGGTGACCACGCCCATCGCCAAGCGTACGCGCATGCCGGTGGAGTAGGTCCGCAGCGGCATGGCCAAATACTCACCCAATTCGGTGAATTCGGCGATCTCGTCGATTTTCCCGAGCATCTGCTTACGTGTCTGCCCGAGGAACAGACCGCGAATAATGATGTTGTCGTAGCCCGACACCTCGGGGTCCATGCCGACGCCGAGATCGAAGACCGGCGCGACGCGGCCGCGAATCCGCGCGCTGCCCCGGGACGGTTCGTAGATGCCCGAAAGCAGCCGCAGCAGTGTCGATTTGCCCGCGCCGTTGTGGCCGACCAGACCGACCCGATCGCCTTCCTTCAGGGAAAGGTTGATCTCGCGCAGCGCCTCCACGACCACCACGTCGGACTGATTGCGTCCGATGGCGCCACCGGCCTTGCCCAGGAACGCCTTTTTCAGCGACCGGGATTTGGCGTCGAAGATCGGGAACTCCACCCACGCGTTCTGGGTCTCGATACTCACATGGTCGGTCATTGAGCCTTCACACCCAGTAGGGGACGCGGGAACGGTACTGCTTCATGGCAAGTATGGCGACTATCCAGCCGATGACGGTGATCGCCAGGACCACCAGCCAGCTGCGCAGCACGATCGGATCCCCGAGCAGCGGCGCGCGCACGATCTCCAGGTAATGGTAGGTCGGGATCAGCTCGGCCAGTTTGGCGCGATCGCTGGCGGTGCCGGTGAGCGCGGTGGTCTTCCACATGACCGGGGTGAGCACGAAGAGCATGAGCGTGGTGCTGCTCAGAATCGGGGCCAGGTCGCGGTAGCGGGTGCTGAAGATGCCGAAGGCGATGGTCACCCACAGCGCGTTGAGGAACAGCAGCAGCAGACCCGGAATCGCGAGCAGGACCGTCCAGTCCAGATCGCGCCAGATGCTGAACGCGGCCAGCATGACCACGTAGATGATCAGGTTGTGCGCGAAGAACAGGAACTGCCGCCACACCATGCGGTACACGTGCACGCTCAGCGCCGACGGCAGCTGTTTGATCAGCCCCTCGTTGGCGATGAACACGTCCGAGCCCTCGAGGATGCTGGCCGAGATCACGTTCCAGACGATCAGCCCGACCGTGACATAGGGCAGATACGAGGTCAGCGACTGCCCGAAGAGGGTGGCATAGAGCACGCCCATGGCCGCGGCCTGCAGACCCGTCGCGATGGTGATCCAGAACGGGCCGAGCACCGAGCGGCGATAGCGCTGCTTGATGTCCTGCCACCCCAGCGCCAACCACAACTCGCGCTGGGAGAAGCCGTCACGAAAGTCCTTGAACGCGCGACCGAAGGACTGGGAATCGGACTTCAGCACCACCGGATCATTGTCCGGTTGTACCTCGGTCGTTGCCGAGTCGGGGGGAGCAGCAGCAGGCACAGCACCCGACCTTAGCTCAGTGCGATTTGCCTCCGCTCCGCTCCGGCGTGGTTCGCGGCCCCGAAGTCTCGTTCTTCCCTCCCTCCGCTCCTCCGCTTCGCTCCCCCGCTCCACTCAGTCCAGAACGAGACGGCCGCGAACCTTGTTGTGGGGGTAGCTCAGGTGGGGTTGCTCAGAGGTATTGCCCACCACCGCTGGTGGGGCCACCGTGGCCTTGCGGGTCGATCGTGCTCGCGCCGGACGGCAGTGCGTGGCGCATCTGTTCCAGTTGCGCGCGGGCCGCCATCTGCTGGGCGAACAGGGCGGTCTGGATGCCGTGGAACAGGCCTTCGAGCCAGCCGACCAACTGGGCCTGGGCAATCCGCAGTTCGGCGTCCGAGGGGATGACGTCGTCGCTGAAGGGCAGGGCGAGGCGTTCGAGTTCTTCGCGGAGTTCGGGGGCGAGGCCCTGTTCGAGTTCGCGAATGGAGGTTTTGTGGATTTCGCGCAGCCGGGTGCGGCTGGCGTCGTCCAGCGGCGCGTGCCGGACCTCCTCGAGCAGCTGTTTGATCATGGTGCCGATACGCATGACCTTCGCGGGCTGCTCCACCATATCGGCGAGCGATTCTTCCTTTTCGCCTGATTCGCCGGGGTTTTCGTCACCCACGACCTGCCCCGTGAACTCCACCGATTCGCCCCCGCGCCCGGCGTTCGCCGGAACGATCAGCGGCTTGCCCTCGGGGCCGATCACGACAATGGATTCCGGCGCCCCATCCGATTCCGTCATGCCCCTATCATGTCGCAACGGGGTCGCCTTTGCTTCACGCCCTGGTGAGTGCAGCAAACACCCCACACCGTTACCGCGGCGTGCCCGTTCCCTTTAGAGTGACCAGCATGACTTACGACGTCGCAAGGGTGCGGGGCCTCATACCGTCCCTGGGCGACGGCTGGATCCACCTCGACCCGCAAGCGGGCATGCTGGTTCCGGATTCGGTATCCCGCGCGGTATCAACGGGATTCCGGACCTCCGCCTTCTCGCATACCAATCGGACCGGCGCCGCCAGGCGCAGTGCGGCCATCCTGGACGCCGCCCGCGAAGCCGTCGCGGATCTGGTCGGCGGTGATCCGGCGGGCGTGGTGCTCGGCCCGGATCGCGCGGTCCTGCTGGCCTGGCTCGCCGAATCGCTGAGCTCCCGGCTGGGTCTGGGCACCGGAATCGTGCTGTCGCGTCTGGATGACGAGGCCAATGTCGCACCGTGGCTGCGCATCGCCAATCGCTATGGGGCCCATGTGCGCTGGGCCGAGGTCGAGATCGAGACCTGTGAAATGCCGGCCTGGCAGTTCGAGGAGCTCATCGGCCCCACCGCCCGCCTGGTCGCGCTGACCGCCGCCTCCCCGATCGTGGGCTCCGCGCCCTCGGTGCGGGTCGCGGCCGATCGCGTCCACGAGGTCGGCGGCCTGCTGGTGGCCGACTGCTTCGGCGCGGCCCCGTACGCGCTCATCGACATCGACGAACTCAACGCCGACGTGATCGCGCTCAGCGCACCCGCGTGGGGCGGCCCGCAGATCGGCGCGCTCGTCTTCCGCGACCCCGCGTTCCTGGACCGCATCCCGTCGATGTCGCTCAACCCCTACGCCAAGGGCGCCGAACGCCTCGAGGTCGGTGGTCACCAGTACGCGCTGCTGGCGGGCCTGACCACGTCCATCGACTACCTGGCCGGGCTCGACGAACGCGCCACCGGCACCCGGCGCGAACGCCTGGAGATGTCGATCACCTCGCTGCAGGACTATCACGACCAGCTCTTCGAACACCTGATGACAGTGCTCGACCAGGTCCCGAACCTGACCGTGATCGGCCGCGCCTCCACCCGCATCCCCACCGTCAGCTTCACCCTCGCCGGCATGCAGGCGGAGAAGGTCTCGGCCACCCTCGCCGACGCCCGCATCGGCACGCTGAGCGGCTCGCACGGTGGCAGCCGCCTGCTGGACGCGCTCGGGGTGAACGACGAGGGCGGCGCGGTCACGATCGGCCTCGCGCCGTACACGACCAAGTTCGAGATCGATCAGCTCGGCCGCGCGCTCACCGCGCTGGAGAAGTAGTCACCCGACCTCACCCGACGCGCAGCACCACCTTGCCGACGGTCTCGGGCGAGTCGAGCAGCCGATGCGCCTGTGCCGCTTCGGTGATGGGCAGCTCCGCGGAGATGATCGGCGCCACCGCGCCCGCGGCGACCAGCGGCCACAGGTGCTCGCGGACCTCGGCGATGATCTCGGCCTTGCTGCCGGGACCGGTCGCCGGGCGGCGGCGCAGATTGGTGGCGTGCACGGTGCCGCGCTTGCCCAGCAGGGTCGCCAGATCCAATTCCGCTTTCACACCGCCCTGCATGCCGATCACCACCAGCTGCCCGTTCTCGGCGAGCGCCCGCACATTCCGGTCCAGATAGGCCGCGCCCATATTGTCGAGAATGACGTCGGCGCCGGGACTTTCGGCCCGCAGCACGTCCACGAAATCCTGTTCGCGGTAATTGATGAGGATGTCCGCGCCCAATTCCGCGCAGCGCGCGAGCTTGCCGTCCGACCCGGCCGTCACCGCCACCCGCGCGCCCAGCGCCCGCGCCACCTGGATGGCATGGGTGCCGATCCCGCTACCGCCGCCGTGCACCAGCAGCAACTGCCCGGCGCGCAGGCCCGCGGTCATGACCAGATTGGACCAGACGGTGGCCGCCACCTCCGGAAGCGCTGCCGCCGCAACCACATCCAGATCGGCGGGCACCGGGAGCACCTGCGTCGCGGGCACCAGGACGCGTTCGGCGTACCCGCCGCCGGACAGCAGCGCGCACACGCGGTCGCCGACGCGCGGTGCGGTGACCCCGGGCCCGACCGCGGCCACCGTGCCCGCGCACTCCAGCCCGAGCGTCTCGCTCGCGCCCGGCGGCGGCGGATACAGCCCGCGCCGCTGCAGCAGGTCGGCCCGATTCACCCCCGCCGCCGCGACCTCGACAATCACCTCCCCGGGACCGGGCGCGGGCAGGTCCGCGACCTGCGTCCAGGTCATGACCTCGGGATCGCCGAAACCGTCGAGCGCTACCGCATACATGAAAACGAGCCTACGACGGCGTCCGGGCGATTACTGTCAGGCCGTCCTCGGCGAGCGCACAGCATCCTGTCAGCTTCGTGGTACACCGTGGAGTCGGACACGATGCCGGACGCGCTGGTGCGGCGCCGTGGAATCAATGCCCCTGAAAGGAGAATCCATGATCGGCTTTCTGACCGCTCTGGGTGCCATGACACTGCTGGCCGCCATGGCCATTTCCGGTTTCATCGCCGCGGACCAGCCGCGCGCGCTCGTTCGCGTGCGCGCCAACGACCGTGATCCGCGCCGCGGCCGATAACCGGAACCTTTCCGGAAGTTACGCTCCGGGAAAGTATTTCCGACCGTCCGCGCGCACGGGTGGCACGCGCTAGCGTTTGCGCAATGAGCAGTTTCGTCGACTTCCAGAACGAGATCTATCTCGCCGGGCTCGCGGGCACGCTGCCCGCCCTCCCGATGACCGCGGCGGGTCTGGAGCGACGGGCCCGCGAGGTGCTCGACCCGGCGGCCTTCGCCTACGTGGCGGGCAGCGCGTCGACCGAGCGCACGGCCGCGGCCAACATCGCCGCCTTCGAGAAATACCGGCTCATGCCCCGCGTACTGCGCGGCGCGAGCGCGCCCGGTGCGCGCGATCTCTCCCTCGAGGTGCTCGGGACCACGCTGGCCGCGCCCGTTCTCACCGCGCCCATCGGGGTGCTCGGACTGCTGCACGACCGCGGCGAGGCCGTGGTCGCCGAGGCGACCCGCGAACTCGGCATCGGCATGGTGCTCTCGACCGCCGCCTCCACGACCATCGAGGAAGCGGGCGCGGCCGCGGGGGAGTGGTGGTACCAGCTGTACTGGCCCGACGACACCGAGCTGGCGCGCTCGTTCGTCGAACGCGCCGAGAAGGCCGGGGCCAAGGCGATCGTCGTCACCGTCGACACCCCGGCGCTGGGGTGGCGGCCCCGCGACCTCGAACTCGGGCATCTGCCGTTCCTGCACGGGCAGGGCATCGCCAATTACCTGGCGGATCCGGTCTTTCGCGCGAAGCTGGCCGCGCCGCCGGAAGAGAGCGACGACGCCATGCGCGCGGCCATCCTGACCTGGATCGGCCTGTTCGGTAACCACGGCCTGCGGCCCGCCGACATCTCCCGCCTGCGCGACTGGACCGCGCTGCCCATCGCCGTCAAGGGCGTGGTGCACCCCGACGACGCCCGCCGGTGCGTGGACGCGGGCGCGGACGCGGTGATCGTGAGCAACCATGGCGGCCGGCAGGTGGACGGCGCCATCGCGGCCCTGGACGCCCTGCCGACCATCGTCGCCACCGTGGGCGATCGCGCCGAGGTGCTCTTCGATTCCGGGGTACGCGGCGGCTCGGATGTCATGATCGCGCTGTCGCTGGGCGCGAAGGCCGTGCTGTACGGCCGGCCCTGGGCGTACGGGCTCGGCATCGCGGGCCGGGACGGCGTCCGGCACGCGCTGCGCGCCCTGCTCGCGGACTTCGATTCGGCCATGGGGCTGTCGGGCTGCACCACCCTGTCCGACCTGAGCCGCACCATGATCAGCTCGAGTAGGGTGTGACACTCACGCGAGAAGGGTTCCGGGCGTGCTGTTTTCGCAGCTCGGGGCGGTCGGGCCGATTCGCTTGGCTACACTGAGCCGGTGGTTGTCGAACCCGGGGGCCGTGTCGCGGCCGAACCGAGGTGGCTCACCCCGGAACAGCAGCGCGCGTGGCGGGCGTACATGGACGGCAGTCAGCGTTTGATGGCCGACCTCAACCGGCAGCTCCAGCGCGACAGTGCGCTGTCCCTGGCCGACTACCGGATTCTGGTGAAACTGTCCGAGGCGCCCGGCCGGTCGCTGCGCATGAGCGATCTCGCCGACGGCGTGCTCTCCTCCCGCAGCCGTCTCACCCATCAGATCCGGCGGCTCGAGACCCAGCAGATGGTCCGGCGCACCGCCTGCACCGAGGACGGGCGCGGGGTGCTGGCCCAGCTCACCGACGAGGGCATGCGCCGCCTGCGCGCCGCCGCGCCCGGCCACGTCGCCGCGGTCCGGCGCTACTTCGTGGACATGCTCACCCCGCAGCAGCTCGCCGCCGTCGCGGGGGCGCTGGAGGTGGTCAACATCGCCTCCGACCGGCGCGCCGACTGAGCGGGCGCACCCGCGCGCCCGACCCCCGGCAAACACCGGCGCGACCCGTGGCGGTGAGCTTGTTAGGATCGAGCGCCTGGAAGCGTGGCAGAGCGGCCGAATGCACTCGCCTTGAAAGCGAGCGTTGTGAAAGCAACCGGGGGTTCAAATCCCTCCGCTTCCGCAGCCCGATCGGCGATTTCGAGTTTCGGATCGCGGATCGCTCGGCCCGGGCCGAGAATCGATACGGACGGCGGCACATCGCGTTTCGCGCGGGTGCCGCCGTCCGTTTCCGTTCGACGAGGTATCGAGGTTTCGCATGCGCGGCTGGGTAGGTATGGGGCTCGCCGTGGCGGCGCTGCACGTTCTGGGCTGGGGCACGCTGCTGCTGTTCGTGGTGCCCGGGCACTACCAGGTGCAGGGCGCGGTGTTCGGGGTCGGGCTCGGGGTCACCGCGTACACCCTCGGCATGCGGCACGCCTTCGACGCCGATCACATCGCGGCGATCGACAACACCACGCGCAAACTCGTCGCCGAACACGGCCGCGAGCGCACCCACACCGTCGGATTCTGGTTCGCCCTCGGGCATTCCACCATCGTCTTCGTCATGGTCGGCCTGCTCGCGCTCGGGGTGCGGGCGCTGATCGGCCCGCTCGAGGACGAGAACTCGGCGCTGCAGACCTGGACCGGTCTGTGGGGCACCAGCGTGTCCGGGCTGTTCCTGATCGCCATCGGCCTGCTGAACCTGCTCGCGCTCATCGGAATCTGGAAAGTGTTCCGGCGCATGCGCGGCGGTGAACTCGACGAGGCGCGCCTGGAGCGGGAACTCGACAATCGCGGCCTGCTCAATCGCGTGCTGGGCCCGGTGGTGCGCCTGGTCCGCAAGCCGTGGCAGATGTATCCGGTCGGCCTGCTGTTCGGCCTGGGCTTCGACACCGTCACCGAGGTGGGACTGCTGGTCATCGCGGGCGGCGCGGCCGCGACCGGACTGCCGTGGTACTCGATTCTCGTACTGCCCGTTCTGTTTTCGGCCGGTATGACGCTTTTCGACGCGCTGGACGGGTCGTTCATGAGCTACGCCTACGACTGGGCCTTCGCCCGCCCCGTGCGCAAGATCTACTACAACCTGGTGATCACCGGTCTGTCCGTGGCCGTCGCGCTGCTCATCGGCGTGCAGGAGATTCTCTCGATTTTCGTCGAACGACTCGACATCACTTCGGGTTTCATCGCCTGGATCGGAAATCTCGACCTCGGCGACCTCGGATTCGTGATCGTCGGCCTGTTCGTGGTCACCTGGGCGGTGGCAATCGCGGTGTGGCGCTTCACCGATGTGGAGACTCGCTGGGAGCGGGACCTCGCCGCCGATTGAGCTTTTCTGGCAGGATGGCCGGGTGGACAGCCGCCGTCATGTACGGCGTCGCCTCGTCGGCGCCTTTGCCAGCGCCGCACTTCTCGCCGGTGCGGCGGTACTCACCTCTCCGCTCTCGCTCGCCGAACCCCCGCCCGTCGGCGGTTCCGGATCCAACGACGAACCCCCACCCGGACTGGATCCCACCCACCCCACCCGCGCCGCCATCCGCCGCGTGGAGAACATCGGGGACCGCCTACTCCGGGTCTCGGTGTCGTCCCCGGCCATGGCCCGCACGGTCGACGTGCAGGTGCTGCTGCCCGCCGAACGCACCGGACCCCGCCCGACCGTCTACATGCTCGACGGCCGTGCCGCCGCCCCCGACGCCAACAACTGGGCCCAGCTCGGCGGCGCGGTGGACTTCTTCGCCGACAAGAACGTCAACGTGGTCTTCACCCTGGGCGGGCCCGCCAGCTACTACACCGACTGGCAGCAGCCCGACGAGAAGCTCGGCACCAACCGCTGGGAGACCTTTCTCACTCGGGAACTCCCGCCGCTGCTGGACGCCCGCTTCGCCGGCAACGGCGTGAACGCGCTCACCGGCGTCTCCATGGGCGCGGAGGCGGCCATGATGCTCGCCGTGCGCTTCCCGGACCTGTACCGCGCGGTGGCGGCGCACAGTGGCTGCTACGCAATGAGTTCGGACTTCGGCCAGGCGCAGGCCCGCGCGGTGATCGGCACCTTCGGCGGTAACCCGGACAACATGTTCGGCCCGGCGGAGGACCCGGCGTGGGCCGCCCACGACGTCCTGAGCCAGGCCGATCACCTGCGCGGCAAGGCCATCTACCTGTCCTCCGGCAGCGGGCTGCCCGGGCAGTACGACACACCGGCCAACCCGGAAATGCGCAGCGCCATCATGTTCGGCGGGCCGATCGAGGCGGGCTCCGACATGTGCACCCAGCAGCTCGCCGAACGCCTCGGGCAGCTCGGGATTCCGGCCACGGTCAACCGGCGGTTGACCGGCACGCATTCCTGGCCGTACTGGGCCGAGGAACTGCCGCGCTCGTGGCCGACGCTGGCGGCGGGGCTGGGGATCGGCTAACGCGCCGATCCCGTCCGCCGGCCGGTCCGCGCGACCCGGCGGGCCCGCTCAGCCCGCGAATCGCGCCGCGACGGCCGGATCGGTGGCGAAGGCCAGGAACTGGTCGTTCTCGTGCGGATCGCCCGCGGTGACTCGCACGCCGTCGGTGCCGTAGGGCCGCACCAGCACGCCCGCCTCCGCGCTCGCCTCGCCGAACGCCACGCTGTCCGCCCCGAGCGGCAGCCAGACGAAGTTCGCCTCGCTCGGGGGCACCCGGTACCCCGCCGCCAGCAGCGCCGCGCGCATCCGATCGCGCTCGGCCACAACGGCGTTCGTCCGCTCCAGCAGTTCGTGCTTGGCCTCGAGGGAGGCGATGGCCGCGGCCTGCGCCAGCCGGTTCACGCTGAAGGGGATATGCACCTTCATGAGCGCGGTGATGACCGCCGGATCGCCGACCGCGTACCCGACGCGCAGCCCGGCCAGGCCGTACGCCTTCGAGAACGTGCGCAGCACCAGCACATTCGGCCGGGTCCGGCCCAGTTCGACGCCGTTGGGCTGATCGGGCAGCCGCAGGTATTCGTAGTACGCCTCGTCCAGCACCACCAGCACGTTCGCCGGCACCAGATCCAGGAAGCGCGCCAGCTCGGCCTGGCCCAGCGCCGTCCCGGTGGGGTTGTTGGGGTTGCACACGAACACCACGCGGGTGTTCGGCGTCACCGCCGCCGCCAGGGCATCGAGATCGTGGGTGTGCTCGCTGTTCAGCGGAACCTGCACGGCCTTGGCCCCGGCCACCCGGGTCACGATCGGGTACGCCTCGAACGAGCGCCAGGCGAACAGCACCTCGTCCTCGGGAGACAGGCAGGTGATCTGCACCAGTTCCTGGCAGATGGCGACACTTCCGCAACCCGCCGCGACGTTCTCGACCCCGACGCCGTGGAATTCCGCGATGGCCGTGCGCAATTCGACGGCCTGATTATCGGGATACCGGTTCACGACTTCGGCGGCCTCGGCAATGGCCTTGGCCACCGACGGCAGCGGCGGGAAGGTGGTTTCGTTGCTGGCCAGCTTCACCGCCCCGGGGTTGCTGCGGCCAGCGACGTACGCCGGAATGGCTTCGAGGTCCGGACGGATGTGCGCGCTCACCCCTCCACCCTATGTCGCGGTGTCCGGCCGATATCCGGGTGGTGTTCGGACCGGGTGCGAACGGCGCCGCGCGGGTGGCGCCGGGGCGCTCCGGCATCCTCGCGGCAACGCCGCTGAAATGTTGCCGCGATATCGGCGGTAGCGGAATTCCGCCGGATCCCAGCACCTGTCGAAAGATTTATCGCGAATTTATCTGGCGCAACTACGCTGGCTCCATGGCGGGCATTTACCGAGATCTGGCGCCCGTGCACGACACGACCGGAGTGCCTCTCACCGTGATCGAACCGGATGGTTACGCGCGCGGTGGCATCGTGGTGTTGCACGAATCGCGCGAATTCACCGACCCATTGCTGGAACTCATGCGATCGCTGGCCGACGACGGCTGGACCGTCATCGCGCCGGACCTGTTCCATCGGGAGGAACCGCGAGCGGCAACGGATTCGGCGAACTCGGCCCCGATCAACGGCGCGTATCCCGACCAGGTTTTCGGCGCCGATCTCTTCGCCGATTTCGACGCCTGCTTCGAATGGCTCACCGGTCGCGGGGTCTTCCAGGACTGCGTCGGGGTCATCGGCTTCGACTCCGCCGGCACCGCCGCCGCCCTGGTCGCCACCAACCGCCGCCTGGGCGCGGCGGTCAGCATCGCCGCACCCGGGATCGACGTCCCCCTCACCCCGCAGGCCGTCGCCCTCGCGGCCGCCGCGCCCGGGCTCAAGGCCCCCTGGCTCGCGCTCTTCGGCGCCGACGATCCGCGCACCCCGCCCGAGGAGGTCGACCGCCTGCGCGACTCGGCTGCCCGCGCGGACGTGGCGACCCTGGTCGTCACCTACCCGGGTCTGGCGCACCGCCCCGACCATCCGGGTTTCGATCCGGCCGCGCGCGAGGACGACAGCGTGCTCGACGCGCAGGCCAGAATCTTCGATTGGTTCGACAGTCACCTGCGCTGACCAGCCGTTTTGCCTATTGGTCAACCCCTGTGTAATCTTTCGTCCCGGCGGTTCGAAAGGACCGGCGCCCTCGTAAGAGAAGGCTCCAGGAGGCGTGCCAGAGCGGCCGAATGGGACTCACTGCTAATGAGTTGTCCCTTCACGGGGACCGGAGGTTCAAATCCTCTCGCCTCCGCCAAGCCCGGTTCGCCGGGCTGCAAGACCAACTGAATAACCATGCGCCCGTAGCTCAACGGATAGAGCATCTGACTACGGATCAGAAGGTTAGGGGTTCGAATCCCTTCGGGCGCACAGCAAAAGGTCCCGCACCGGTAGGTGCGGGACCTTTGTCGTTGTGGGAATCTCGCGGACTCGCTTGCCGGGCAAGCGGTTCGGCGCGGGGGCCGGAATGTGTCGATACTCACGTTCCGGCCGGGCGCCGGGGCGGCGGGCTCATTTCCAGGCGGTCAGGTCCGGCAGCTCGCCGGTGAGGTCCGCGCCGGGCGGGCGGCCGATCAGCCAGGCGGCCAGGGCGGCGGCGGGGCCGGCGATCTCGGTCGCGGGCTCGCCCACCGTGGCGGTGTAGCCGGTGTCGGTGGCCCGCACCGTGAAGCCGGGGCCCGCGCCGGCCGCCCGGTCCGCCACCGCGACCGGCAAAAGGGTGTCCACGAAGGCCGAGGGCCAATCAGCCGGGGTGTAACCACTATTCAGGTCCACATGGTGAATCTCGACCTCCAGCAGGCGCATCCAGGGCACCCGGGTCGCGGGCATCTCACCGCCCGCGCGATTGCGGACCACGGTCGGCCAGCGATCGGCGGGCAGCACGCGCGCCAGGGACAGCCAGCGCTCGGAGGCGGCGGTCAGATCCTCCAACTGTTCGCGCAGCGGCCGGGGCGCGCCCGCCTCGATGTCGGCCTCGCGCAGGAACGCGCTTGCGTACTGCGGGGTTTCGATGCCGGTGCGCGCCCACAGCAGCAGGTTCACCAGGCTGTCGGCGTTGCGGGACAGGTGGGCCAGGACGTGGCCGCGGGTCCAGCCGGGCAGGAGCGAGGGGTCGACCAGATCCGCGTCGCGCAGCTGTTCGGCGGTGTGGAGCAGGCGGGCGGTCGCGGCCGCGACGGTGTCGAGCTGTTCGGCCATCTCGGTGAGTTCCGGTGCTTCGCTGGTCACCAGCCGACCCTAACGGGAGTCGGCGAATCTCGTTCGGCCACAGCGATTTGCACAGCCAGCGCGATCAACCACAGCGACATCGCGCCGACCTGGATGCGCTGGGCTATCCCGAGGCCGTAGTCGCCGGGCAGGTTGTCGGCGATCAGCATCCACGCCGTCACCGCCGAACCCACGATCAGGATCCAGAGCCCGGTGTGCCGCAGTACCGGCCACTTTCGGTACTTGAACGCGCCCACCGTGAACGCCACCATGGCGATGAAGATCGCGAACACCGACACGCTGCTGGTGAGCGCGTGCACCTGGTGCAACTGCGGGAACAGCCCGCCGTCCGGGCGCGGGGAGTTCGGGTCCGCGGGTTTCAGCGACCACTGCGCGTCCGCGATGGTGGCGAGGCCGAAGCAGGTCAGCGCCACCCAGCCGATGGTGAACCAGCGCCGGCGGGGGCGGAACAGGAACAGGCCGCCGATCCCGGCCAGGGCCAGCAGCGCGCCGGTGACGGTGTCGCCGGTGGTGAAGACCCAGTTGTAGGGCGCGCCCTCCTCGGCGAGCTGGCTGAGGAACGTGTCGGTGGGGTCGGCGTCGATCGGGAGCACGAATTCCAGCACCCAGGAGGAGTAGGTGACGCCCGCGAGGGCGATGAACGCGACCACGGCCCACTGCAGGGCGCGGCGCGTGCGCGAGGTGGCGGGAACCACCGCCGTGGAGTCTGTTTTCGCAGGTAGTCGCTCGGTGGGCTGCATAGCCGTCTCGCTTTCGCTGGCGTCACTCCCGTCCGGACTGGTCGGCCTGTCCGATAGTCACTCCATTGTTGCCCACGCCGCCGGCGGCGCCCCCGGCCGCGCCGGTCACGATCCGCATGACGAGATCGGCGGCCGCCGTCGCGGGCTCGTGCTCCCACACGCGCACCACCGTCCAGCCCGCCGCGGCCAGCCGGGCGTCGGTGTCGCGGTCGCGGGCCACGTTCCCGGCCAGCTTCTCGGCCCACCACTCGGCGTTGTTCTTGGGGAAGGTCGCGTGCTCGGGACAGCTGTGCCAGAAACAGCCGTCGACGTACACCGCGACCTTGCGGCGCGGGAACACCAGATCGGCCCGGCGGCGCAGCTTCGGCAGCGGCGCGCGATCCACGAAGTACCGGGCGCCCCGCCGATGCAGCTCCCGCCGCAGGGCCACCTCGGGTTTGGTTCCGGCCCGCTTCTGCTTGGCCATGCGCGCACTGGTCGCGGCGTCGGTACCGGGACGCGCGCTCACCGCGCCGGGCCGCTCGGGTCGTGGGTGTGGGTCATTGGGCTCCTGCGTGCACGGGCCCCGCGACGGCGGGGGCCACTCCTGGGTACACGCGCCGCGGGAGCCGGGCAAGTGCCGGCCGGTCGCGCGAGACGCGGGTCAGGCGGCCTCGCGCGGGAAGCCGCCCATGCGATCGAGGTGATTCTCCACATCGGCGATGAAACCCGGCGGAAAGCGCAGCGTCCCCATGGTGGTGCGGCGCAGGAAGCCTGCGGTCGCGCGCGCCGAGAGCAGTCGGACGTCGTCCAGGAACCAGCGCAGATCCTCGTACGGTGCGTGAACGGGCCAGGTGGACACCGGAACCCGGTACACCTGTCCGTCACGGCCCCACGCCGCGTCCGGCCAGGCCCGGCGGATGTGCGGCGCGCCCTCGGGGAAATCGTCGTCGGCGGGATCGGCCAGGCGGGCGCCGACCCACTCGGCCATGCGCACGCTCACCGCGTTGCCGACCAGCTTCCAGCGATGACCCGCCCGCACGCCCGGCACCTCCAGCGCGGGGGTCGTCCAATCCCGGTCGAAGCCCTGTAGTCGCTCGGCGTCGGTGATGCCGGGCGTGACCAGCTCACCGGAGGGCAGCCGCACCGCGGGCGGGCTCGCGATGCCCAGCGCCGAACCGCCCTTGAGGGTCGGCACCGCGTTGACGGCCCAGCCGAGCCCGCGGTTGCCCTCGGTCCAGTAGAAGCCGCACGGGTCGTTGTCCGGATCGCCCACCGTGCGCGGCCCGGCGTCCGCGCCGAACAGCACCGGGCGCGGATCCTCGGTGCGCGAGGCCAGCATGAGCACCCGCTGACGGCGCTGCGGCAGCCCGAACGCGCGGGCGTCGACCACCCGGTACGCCCAGGTGTAGCCGAGCTCCTCGAGCGCGGCGGTGATGTGCCGCATGGCCGCGCCGCCGCCGAGCTGCAGCATGAACGGCACGTTCTCCATCAGCAGCCAGCGCGGACCGCGTCTGCGCCGTACCAGGCGGAACACCTCGTCCACCAATCCCGAACGGGCGCCGGTGATTCCGGCGGTCCGCCCGGCCTGGGACAGGTCCTGGCACGGGAAGCCGGCGGCCACCAGCTCGGTGCCGGCGGGCAGCGCGCGCAGGCGCTTCACATCCGAGTGCAACTCGACCCCGGGAAAACGCGCGGCGAGCACCGCCTGCGCCCCGGCGTCGATCTCACAGAGCAGCTCGCTGTGCCAGCCGTGGGCGGCGAGTCCGAGCTCGAGTCCGCCGATCCCGGCGAACAGCCCGACCATCCGCGCGCCAGCCACAACATTCCCTTCCGACCCTGTGTCCCCGTATGCCCGCGAATACGTTACTCGAGTGTCCCCGTACCGCTCTCCCGCAACACCAGGCACAACGGACTACTCCGGCCCGCGCGTGGTCACCGGACCGAGTACACCTGCACGTACGGTGATAGGCGTGACGGAGAGCGGAAGCGAGGACTCGAAACCGGCGGCGGCCACCTGGCCGTCGATTCTGACCTGGCGGGCGCACAACGCGTCCCGGATGGAATCGGTACGGGTAGTGCTGAGCGGCAATCGAATTCGCGCCGCGGGCCGCATCATCGCCGGGGAATGCGCCGAGCACCCCGCCTTCAGCGCCTCCTACGACCTGGTCACCGACGAGAACGGGGTGACGCGGCGGCTCTCGCTGCGCAGCACCCTGGCCACCGGGGAGAGACACGCCTCGATCGCCCGCGACGAGGAGAACTACTGGCTCATCGACGCGGGAAACACCCACGTGCGCTCCACCTTCGGCGGCGCGCTCGACGTGGACGTCGTGCTGAGCCCCTTCTTCAACACCCTGCCGATCCGCCGGTACGGGCTGGCGCACGCCAGCGAGGACGTGCAGGTCCCCGTCGTCTACGTGCGCCTGCCGGACCTGCTGGTGCAGGAGGCCAGCGTCACCTACAGCAGCGGCGCGGACGGCATCCACGTGCTGTCGCCGGTGTCCAGCGCGACCGTCACGGTGGACACCGACGGTTTCGTGCTCGACTATCCCGGTCTCGCCGAACGGGTCTGACCCCCGCGCGAACCAGTCAGAGCGCTTCGATGACCCCGCCGCTGCGCCCGGCGTCGGCCAGGCGCTCACGCCAATCCGGGTCGCCGGGGCGAATATCGGTGATGGCGAAGCGCTCGTTGTCCTCGTAGTCCACCCGGGCGTCGTGCCCGGCCTCCGCGAGCTGGGTGATGGTTCCGGTGGCGCGCAGTGATTCGCGCGCGTCGGTCAGCACCCGCAGGGTGTCGTCCAGCACGTCGAGCAGGGCCGCCGCGTTCGGTTCGCAGATGGCTCGCACCAGGTCCGCCGCGGTCCCCGCGACGCGGGTGCCGTCCCGGAACGATCCGGCCGCCAGGCCCAGGGCCAGCGGACCGCCGTTCGCGCCCGCGATGGCGAGCGCCTCGGCCAGCACGTGCGGCAGATGCGAGATCCGGGCGACCGCGCGATCGTGTTCCTCCGACAGCACCGGCACGACGACCGACCCGCAGTCCAGGGCCAGCCGGGTGACCCGCTCCCAGGTGTCGCGCGGCACGTCCGGGTCCACGCTCACCGCCCACGCGGCGCGCTGGAACAGGTCCGGGGTGGTGGCGGCCCAGCCCGACTCGCTGGTCCCGGCCATGGGGTGCCCGCCGACGTAGCGGGCCCCGAGTTCGTGCGCGCGCACGGCCGCGGCGACCGGCGCCTTCACGCTGACCACGTCGGTGAGCGCGCACTCGGGCGCGAAGATCCGCACATCGGACAGGATCCGATCGACCGCGGGCATCGGCACGCCGACGACGATGAGGGCGTCCTGTTTCGCGGCCCGGCGCAGCACCGTCTCGATATCGCCGAGCACGTCGAAATCGTCGGCTCGCGCGGCGCGCACGCCCGCCTCGGACCGGTTGTATCCCCACGCCTCGTATCCGGCGGCGGTCGCGGCGCGCAGCACCGACCCGCCGATCAAACCGGCGCCCAGGACACACACCGCAGCTTTCGGATCGCCCGTCATGCGATCAGATTGGCATACGACTTCAACATTTCCCCCGAAGCGGACTACCGTTGCGCCCATGGCAGCACAGCGCTCGAGCACGAACAGGGCGACGTCGGACGACTACGACGACGTGGAAGGGTTCGCAGTAGCGGTGGTCCGCGAAGAAGCCAACTGGAAGGTGACGCCGCTCAGCGCGGCGGCGCTGCACAGTCTGTCCGCGGCCGAGGACGAGATCCGGGAGCTGCGGGCCTCCGGCGCGGTATTCGGCCTGCTCGATATCGACGACGAGTTCTTCGTCATCCTGCGACCGGGTCCCACCGGCAGCCGCATCCTGCTCTCGGACGCGACCGCGGCGATCGACTACGACATCGCCGCCGATGTCCTCGAGGAACTGAACATCGAGATCCCGGACATCGATCCGGACGAACTCGACGACATCGATCCGTGGGAGGAGGGCGATCTCGGCGTGCTGTCCGACCTCGGCCTGCCCGAACCGGTGCTGAGCGTCATCCTCGCCGAGACCGACCTCTACCCGGACGAACAGCTCGGCATGATCGCCCAGCGTCTCGGCTTCGCGAACGAGCTGTCGGCCGTGCTGGACAAACTCCCGCGCTGAGCACGCCCATGCGCTCCGACGAGGAGATGATCCGCGCCGCCATCGCCGCCGCGGCCGCCGCGGGTGATCGTGACGTGCCGGTCGGCGCGGTCGTGTTCGCCGCCGACGGCACCGAACTCGCGCGCGCGGCCAACGCCCGCGAGGCCCTGGGCGATCCCACCGCGCACGCCGAGGTGCTGGCCCTGCGCGCGGCCGCGCGGGTCGCCGGCGACGGCTGGCGGCTGGAAGGGGCGACCCTCGCGGTGACCCTCGAGCCCTGCACGATGTGCGCGGGCGCGCTGGTGCTGTCCCGCGTGGGCAAACTCGTCTTCGGCGCCTGGGAACCCAAGACCGGCGCCGTCGGTTCGCTCTGGGACGTGGTGCGTGACCGACGTCTCAACCATCGGCCTCAGGTGCGCGGCGGAATCCTGGAAGCCGAATGCGTCTCTCTCCTGGACGATTTCTTCCGATCGCAGCGTCTTTAGCCCTCTCTCCAGCCGATTTCGGTATTCGCGGCCCGGTCCGGTAAAGTCACCGGCGGTGGCGTGTCCGAGCGGCCTAAGGAGCACGCCTCGAAAGCGTGTGAGGGGTAACCCCCCTCCGAGGGTTCAAATCCCTCCGCCACCGCTGCGAAAGCCCCTCACCTGCTGGCCAGGTGGGGGGCTTTTCCTATGCTGGATGCCGGATGCCCGATTTCGGCGCGGAACCCGATCGCTCGGATCGGCGGAAACTCCGGTGTCGCCGGGCTGAGGGAGAATACGGACATGACGAAGACGATCAGCACACTCAGACAGCAGTCCGGGGTATCGGCGGCCGCGGTGCCGACCGATGCCACGGCCCCCGCGAGCGGCTAGTTCGATGTCGGAGTGGGAGATGCCGGGACGGGGTTCGGCACCGGACCCCGACGCGAACAGGTTCGACGCGGTGGAACGACTACGCCGCAAGCTCGAACGGCTCGAGGCCGCGAAAACCGGTCCGGCCGAGCCGGAACCGCCCGCCGCGGACGATGACGGCGCGGCGGCCAAGCTGACCCGCCTGCCCCGCCGGCCCCGGCGCATGACCGAGGAGCCCGCGCAGCCTCCCCGCCAGCCGTGGCGGCCCGACGGCGTACCGCTCTACGATCCCGCCCCGACCCGCCCCGTGACGCGCTCGGAACTGCAGCGCGAGACCGGCTGGTGGCCCGCGGCTTCCCCGCCGCCCGGCTTTCCCGCACCCGAGGCCCCCGGCGCGCCCGCCGGGTCCGCCGCCGACCAGGACGCGGGCGTCATCGATCTCACCGCCTTCCGCCGGAAGCGATCCGGTGAGGACGCCACGTCCTTCGGTGGCATCCGCCGCATGGCCAAACCCCGCCGCATCAGCCCCGCCACCGAGCCCGAGGCCGGTCGCGAACCCAAGCCCGGCGAGCAGGACTGACGCCGCGCGCGCGAATCGATCCGCGGGCGAGACCGAGTCAGCGCGTGGCCCCGGCCAGCGCCGCCCGCAGCCAGCCGTGCGCGGTCCCCACGGTGACCCGGTCGTCGAGCAGCCGGGCGGTCAGCGCCCAGAAGTCCCGCGCCCGCGGATCGCCGTCCGCGGCCCCGTCCGCCAGCCGCGCGCGAAAGGCGGGTGAGTCGCGTTCTCCGTGCGCGTGCGCGTGTGCCCGCACGAAGTCGTCCAGCTCGGCCCCCGCGCGCGGTTCGACCCCGTCGGCGATGCGGTGCACGACATCGCACATGACCGCGCCGACGGCGTCGTAGAGCCGGTGCGGATCGCGCACCGACGCCGGTTCGGCGCGCCAGAGTTGCTGCCGCACGGCGTCGTTCAGCTCCGGGTCGCAGGCGAGCGCGGTCAGTTCGGCGTAGTCCAGCAGCTGGGCGACCGACGGTTCTGCGGGCGGCTCCGGGACGTTCCAGCACACCCAGGCGTCGATCTCGTGCCGGGGAATCCGGGGCAGCGCGCGCTGCCAGAAGTGGACGATCCGTTCGTGTGCGGCCGCGCCGTCGCCCGCCAGTTCCAGGAGCGCGAGCCGCGCGTCCCGCTGTTCGGGCGCGGCCGCGTCCATCGCCCGCAGCGCGGCCCGGCGCCAGGCCAGGGCCCGGAATTCGCCGTCCACCCGCGCGGTTTCGGCGGCCACCGCCTCGGCGATCGACACCTCGCCGCCCAGTACGGCGGCGATGGCGGTCAGCCCGAGTCCGAGGGCGCGCAGGCGCCGCACCAGGCGCAGGCGTTCGATCGCGGTGTCCGCCTCGAAGACCCGATGCCCGCCGGAACTGCGTTCGGAGTCGAGAAGTCCTTCGTCGCAATAGAACCGGATGGTGCGCACCGCGAGTCCGGTGTCGCGCGCCAGTTCCCCGATGCTGATCCGCGGCGTTACCCGTGTGCCGTCCGTCACAAGCTGTTGCACCTCCACCCCGCTGGAGTTCCTAGCGTAGCGGCGGAAACCGGTACGGCCGAAAGGAAATCGTGAGCACAACCATCCGGGAAGAGATCATCGCCGGCATCGCCGAGATCGTGGAGGAGGTCACCGGCATCGAGGCCGCCGAGGTCACGATCGAGAAGTCCTTCGCCGACGATCTGGAGATCGATTCGCTGTCGCTGGTGGAAATCGCCGTGCAGCTGGAGGACAGGTACGGGGTGAGCATTCCCGACGAGGACATGGCGAGCCTGCGCGGCGTGGGCGACGCGGTCGCGTACGTCGAGCGCATGGCGGCGGCCGAACCCGAGCTGGCGGCGCGGATGGCGGCGAAACTCGATCGGGGACAGCTCGATCGATAGCGTGCGCGTCGGGGCCTATCCGAAACGGCACTCGGCCCCCGTCCGGAAAGGACGGGGGCCGAGTGGTTTTCGGTTGTCGCTATCAGCCGACCGGGGCCGGATCCTTCTCCAGCACGACGGCGTCGGGCTTGCGCTGGAGTTCGCGCAGCTTGGTGCCCTCGACGTCGATGTCCGGCAGGATGCGATCCAGCCACGCCGGAATCCACCACGCCCACTTGCCCATCAGGACCAGCAGCGACGGGATCAGGATCATGCGGACGATGAAGGCGTCCAGCAGCACGCCCGCGGCCAGGGCGAAGCCGAAGGTCTTGGCGGTGGGATCGGACTCCATCATGAAGGAGCCGAAGACCGAGATCATGATGATCGCCGCCGAGGCGACCACGCGGGCGCCGTGGTGGTAACCGCTGATCATGGCTTCCTTCGGCGACTTGCCGTGCACGAACTCCTCGCGCATGCGGGTCACCAGGAACACCTGGTAGTCCATGGCCAGGCCGAAGACCAAGCCGATCAACATGATCGGCAGGAACGACACCAGCGGGTGCGGATCGGAGATCAGGCCGAGCGCGCCCTCCTGGAAGATGAGCACCGTCGCGCCGAAGGTGGCCGCCATCGAGAGCAGGAAGCCGAGCGCGGCGGTGAGCGGTACCAGGATGGACCGGAACACCAGGATGAGCAGGATGAAGGCCGCGCCGGCGACGAGCGCCAGGTACGGAACGATCTTGCTCAGCAGCACGTGGTCGACGTCGGCGTAGATGGCGGTGGTGCCGGTGATGCCGTAGGCCATGCCCGGGAACTGTTCGGCGAGAGTGCTTTCCGCGTCGCGGGCCTCGGCCACCAGATCCTTGGTGTCCTGGTTGTTCGGGCCGCGCTCGGGCACCGCGTTGAGCATCGCGCCCGCGCCGTCCTTGCTGAGCTGCGGCTCGGTCACGTACGCCATGCCCGAGTAGCCCTCGAGCTTCTCGCGCAGCGCGTTCACCGCGGGCTCGCGCTGGTCCGGCGCGACGTCGGCGAGGTCGACCACGACCATGAGCACGCCGTTGCTGCCTTCGCCGAAGCCCTCGGTGCGCACGTCGTACGCCTTGCGGACGGTGCTCGTGGTGGGCAGGCTGTCATCGCCCGGCAGGCCGAGCTGCAGGCCGGCGGCCGGGGCGGCCAGCAGACCCAGCACGATCACGCTCAGACCCAGCGTCAGCGCGGGGGCCTTGGCGATCAGGCGGGCGAAGCGGGTGCCGTTGCTGACGTAGTTGTCGTCCTCGGTGTCGTGCTTGGCGACCAGCGGCAGCTTGGGCTTGAACAGCTTGTTGCCGATGGCGCCGATCAGCGCCGGCATCAGCGTGATGGCGGTCAGCACCGCGAACGCGGCCGCGATGGCGCCGCCCAGACCCATGAAGGTCATGAACTCGACGCCGACCATGCTCAAGCCGCCGAGGGCGATGATGACGGTCAGACCGGCGAACACTACCGCCGAACCCGCGGTGCCCAGGGCGACGCCCGCGGCTTCCTCGGGTGAATCCTGCACGGCCAGTTCGGATTTGTATCTGGAGACGATGAACAGCGCGTAGTCGATGGACAGCGCGATGCCGATCATCGAGGCGAGGAAGGTGGTGAAGCTCGGGACCTCGATGATCGAGGTGCCGACGAAGATCAGGGAGGTGGCCGCGCCGAGTCCGATGATGGCGGTGACGATCGGGACGAACGAGGCGACGATCGCGCCGAAGGCGATCATCATGACCACCAGCGCGACGGCCATGCCGATCAGCTCGGACTTACCGCTGGGCTGTTCCTGCGACATGGCGATGGAGCCGGACAGCTCCACGGTCAGGCCGTTGTCCCGCGCGACCTGGGCCACGTCGTAGGCCTGTTCGCGGTTCTCGTCGGTGATGTCGTTGAACTTGGCGATGGTGAACGGAACGTTCAGCGTCGCGACCGTGTTCGGCTGGTCGGCGTTGAGCACGTTCAGCGGCGCGGCGGTGCACTTGGACAGGTCGGGCTTGTCCACGAGGCAGCCCATCTCCCGCGCCTCGGTGACCGGGTTCGCGATCGGCTTGTCCTTGGCGACGATGCCGAGCTCGCTGATCCGGGTGATCAGGGCGTTGATCTCGTCGACGTTCTTCTTGTCGGTGAGCTTCTGCCCCTCGGGCGCCTGAATGACGTAGGTGCCGGTCACGGCCTCGAACTTGAACGCCTCCGAGGCGCCCGGGAAGTGCTTGTCGAGAATTTCGTTGGCACGAGCGGACGGCAGCTCCGGCATGCTGAAGTCATTGCTCATCGGTTCTTTCAGCTGCCCGCCGAGGCCGCCGAGCAGAACGAACAGTACGAGCCATACGGGCAGGACGATCCATTTGCGGCGGAAGGCGAATTTGCCCCACCGGTACAGGTATACGGACACGACGGGTTCTCCTGGGCGCTGGTGTTTGTGCTGATGTGCGGTAGACAGCACTGCCGCGGGAGCTTTGTCGGTACGCTCCCCGCCTCCACATGAAAATTTGCCTACCGTGCGGTAGGTAGACTACCGAGGAGTTAAGCGGAGGAACAACCTCGATTATGAGCGACGATGCTCGCTCCCCGGCATGTGGTGAGAGGATGATCGGATGGTGGTCCGAAGCGCGGCGAATACTGTCACCGCAGGTAGAAGCACGAAAATCGCTATTCGGGACGCTGCGATCGAGCTATTTGCCAGCAAAGGTTTCGAGCAGAGCAGCCTGCGCGAGGTCGCGGATGCGGTGGGAATCACAAAAGCCTCCCTCTACTATCACTACGCCTCCAAGGTCGATCTGCTCGAAGCGATCATCGAGCCCGTCGTCGACGACATGCGGACCCTGGTCGAAAGCCTGGACGCGCGTTCCTATTCCGTCGACAACGTGCGGGCCGTGCTCACCGAACATCTGCGGTCGAGCCTGAGTCACCGCACCGCGGGCACCCTCTGCATGCGCGACACCGTCGCCATCCTCAACGCGCTCGGGGACCGCTACCCGGATCTGATCGAGATGAGCCGCCGCCTGTGCACCTGGCTGGCCGGCCCCGCCGCCGGTGACGAGGCGGTGCTGCGCGCGCACGCCGCGGTTCAGGTGCTGGGTGCGGCCCTGGTCTCGGGCGACAGCGTGCCCGACGCCTCCTCCGATCTCATCGAACGTGTATTGCTCGACGCCGCACTCGGCGTGCTGCGCCCGGAGTGATAGAAAGTGACGACTCGTTTCGTGAGGGGGACCCGTGCACATCACCGCGAAGGTTGACTACGCGGTGCGCACCCTCGTGGAAATCGCGAAGGCGCAGTCGGATTCGGTGAAGGCCGACGCCATCTCGCACGCGCAGGACATCCCGCCCAAGGTGCTGGAATCGGTGGTGTCCGATCTGCGCAAGGGCGGTCTGGTCACCAGCCGCCGCGGTCCCGACGGCGGGTATCGCCTCGGCCGTCCGGCCGCCCAGATCAGCATCGCCGACGTCATCCGCGCGGTCGAGGGCCCGCTGGCCTCGGTGCGCGGGCAGCGGCCCGAGGACGTGGACTACGCGGGTGCGGCCGAACCCCTGCAGCGGGTGTGGATCGGCCTGCGGGTGAACATCCGTTCCGTACTGGAACGGGTGACCATCGCCGACATCGCGCACGATCTGCTTCCGTCCTTCCTGGACGAGCTGCTGCACGATCCGGACGCGTGGACGCGCCGCACGAGGGCGACCGGCGGGAACGCCGCGCAGAGTTGGCCCGATCTGGACCAATCGGACATATAGCCACGGGCGCGCGCGAAACCATCGTTCCGGGCCGCACCCCCTACCGGTAGCCTGCGAATATCATGTTGATCAGACTTCTCCGCACCTATCTGGCGCCCTACCGCCCCCAGCTGGCGGGGGTCGTAGTGCTTCAGCTGATCTCGGTCATCGCCATGCTCTACCTGCCGAGCCTCAACGCCGACATCATCGACGACGGCGTGACCAAGGGCGATATCGGCTACATCTGGAGCACCGGGCTGCTCATGCTCGGGGTCACCGGCGTGCAGATCATCGCCCAGGGCCTGTCGGTCTTCCTGGGCTCGCAGGCGGCGATGGGTGCGGGCCGCGATATGCGCGCGGCCCTGCTGCACCGGGTCGGCACCTTCTCCGCGCGCGAGGTCGGCGTCTTCGGCGCGCCCTCGCTCATCACCCGCAACACCAACGACGTCCAGCAGGTGCAGCTGCTCATCCTGATGAGCGCGACCATCCTGGTGATGGCGCCCATCATGTGCGTCGGCGGCATCGTCATGGCGCTGCGCGAGAGCATGGCGCTGTCGTGGCTGCTGCTCATCGCGGTGCCGGCGCTCGGGTTGTCGATGGCCTTCATCATCACCCGCATGGTGCCCGGTTTCCGGCGCATGCAGGAGCGCATCGACGTGGTCAATCGGGTGCTGCGCGAACAGATCACGGGTATCCGCGTGGTCCGGGCCTTCGTGCGCGAACGCCAGGAGGCGTGGCGGTTCGGCGTCGCGAACTCCGAGCTGACCGAGCAGTCGCTGTTCGTGGGCCGCTACATGGCGCTGATGTTCCCGCTGGTCATGCTGATCTCCAACGTCACCGCGGTCGGGGTCATCTGGTTCGGCGGCCACGCGGTCGACGACGGCACCATGCAGATCGGCTCGCTCACCGCGATGCTGTCCTACATCATGCAGATCCTGACGGCGGTCATGATGGCCTCGTTCCTGGCCATGATGGCCCCGCGCGCGACGGTCTCCGCCGAGCGCATCGCCGCGGTGCTCGAGACCGAGTCCTCGGTGGCCGAACCGCAAGAGCCGCAGCCGTTCCGGGACGATCCGGCCGCGGTGGAACTGGGTTTCGCGGAGTTCAAGTTCCCGGGTGCGGAGAAGCCGGTGCTGCGCGCGATCCGCTTCCGCGCCGAGCCGGGCACGACCACCGCCATCGTCGGCGCGACCGGATCGGGCAAGACCACGCTGGTCAATCTGATCCCGCGACTGATCGACGTCACCGACGGCGCGGTCTACGTCGGCGGCACCGACGTGCGCCATCTCGATCTGGAGCTGCTGCGCAATCAGATCGGCCTGGTCCCGCAGAAGGCGTATCTGTTCTCCGGCACGATCGGCTCGAACCTGCGCTACGGCAAGCCGGACGCGACCGACGCGGAACTGTGGCACGCGCTGGAGATAGCGCAGGCCGCGGACTTCGTGCGGGAGATGCCGCAGGGGCTGGAAACCCCTGTCGCGCAGGGTGGTACGACGGTATCGGGCGGACAGCGGCAGCGCCTGGCCATCGCCCGCGCGCTGGTGCGCAAACCGCGCGTCTACCTGTTCGACGACTGCTTCTCCGCGCTGGACGTCGCCACCGACGTACGGGTGCGGGACGCGCTGCGGCCCGAGACCGCGGACGCCGCGGTGATCATCGTGGCGCAGCGCATCTCGACCGTTCGGGACGCGGATCAGATCGTGGTGCTCGAGGACGGCGCGATGGCCGGCATCGGCACCCACGAGCAATTGCTCAGGGACTGTTCGGAGTACAGGGAAATCGTGGAGTCGCAGTTCAGCGCGGAGGAAGTGCGATGAGGCCCGGAGCCCCGAATCCCGGTGCGCCCGATGCCAAGGCGCGGTCGTTCGGTCCCTCGCTGAAGCGGCTGCTACGCCGGCTGGCGCCCGAACGCTTCTATCTGACAATCGTTTTCGTGCTCGCCGTGGCCTCGGTGGTGCTCAACACGCTGGGTCCGCAGATCCTGGGCCGGGCCACCAACCTCATCTTCGACGGCGTGGTCGGCAAACAGCTCGGCCAGGGCCTGCCGCCGGGCACCACCAAGGACCAGGCCGTCGAGTCGCTGCGCGCGAACGGCGACAACACCTTCGCCGACATGCTCGCCAGCATGAACGTGATTCCCGGTGTCGGCGTGGACTTCCACGCCGTCGGCAACGTCCTGGCCCTCGTGCTGGCGCTGTACATCGGCTCGTCGGTCTTCGGCTGGCTCGAGGCGTACCTGCTCAACGTCGTCATCAACCGGACGGTCAAGCGGCTGCGCAACGAGATCGAGGAGAAGATCCATCGCCTGCCGCTGAGCTACTTCGACGCCGCCCCGCGCGGCGACGTGCTCAGCCGCGTCACCAACGACGTCGACAATGTGGCGCAATCGCTGTCGCAGACCATGAGTCAGCTGCTCATCTCGGTGCTGTCGGTCATCGGCATTCTGGGCATGATGTTCTGGATCTCGTGGCTGCTGGCGCTGATCGCGCTGGCGACGGTGCCGCTGGCCGTCATCGCCACCGCCCTGATCGCCAAGCGTTCCAAGCCGCACTTCGTCGATCAGTGGAAGACCACCGGTGAGGTCAACGCGCAGGTCGAGGAGGCGTTCACCGGGCACGAGGTCGTGAGCGCGTTCGGCCGCGTGCGCGAGGTCGGGCAGCGTTTCGACGAGACCAACGACAAGCTGTATCAGGCTTCGTTCAAGTCCCAGTTCATCTCCGGCCTGATCATGCCGACCATCATGTTCCTGGGGAACCTGAACTACGTGCTGATCGCCGTGGTCGGCGGGCTGCGGGTGGCCTCGGGCCAGCTGTCCCTGGGCGAGGTGCAGGCGTTCATCCAGTACTCGCGCGGCTTCACCCAGCCGCTCACGCAGATCGGTTCCATGATCAATCTGCTGCAGTCGGGCGTGGCCTCGGCCGAGCGGATCTTCGAGATCCTGGACGCCGACGAGCAGATCCCCGATCCCGAGATCGAGGACCCGCGACCGCTGGATCGGGGCCGGGTGGCCTTCGAGAACGTGTCCTTCCGGTACGAGCCCGAGACGCCGATCATCGAGGGCCTGTCGCTGGTCGCCGAGCCCGGTCACGTGGTGGCCATCGTCGGTCCGACCGGTGCGGGCAAGACCACGCTGGTGAACCTGCTCATGCGGTTCTACGAGGTCGACTCCGGCGCCATCACCATCGACGGCGTCGACATCACGCGTATCAGCCGCGATCAACTGCGCTCGCGCATGGGCATGGTGCTGCAGGACACCTGGCTGTTCGGCGGCACGATCCGGGAGAACATCGCCTACGGCAATCCGAACGCCTCCGAGGCGGAGATCATCGAGGCCGCGCGGGCGGCGTATGTGGACCGCTTCGTGCACGCGCTGCCGCACGGCTACGAGACCATGATCGACGAGGAGGGCTCGGGCGTCAGCGCCGGCGAGAAGCAGCTCATCACCATCGCGCGCGCGTTCCTGGCCAAGCCGTCGATCCTCATCCTGGACGAGGCGACCAGCTCGGTCGACACCCGCACCGAGCTGCTGGTGCAGCACGCCATGGCGGCGCTGCGCCGCGATCGCACGAGCTTCGTGATCGCGCACCGGCTCTCGACCATCCGCGACGCCGACCTCATCGTCGTCATGGAGAAGGGGCACATCGTCGAGACGGGGACGCACGATCGGCTGCTGGCCAACCACGGCCCGTACTACCGCCTGTACCAGGCGCAGTTCGCCGCGGCGATCGAGGAGGACGACGAACCGGCCGAGTCGGTGGAGCTGACCAAGTCCTGAGGCTTCGGGCGGACGGCCCGCACACACAAGTGCGGGCGGGGGCCGTTCGCGCGGGGTGCCTCGAGAGCAACTCTGTTGCCCTGGGAACCCCAACCTCGCAGTTCGCGGCCCGCCCGGTTCTGGACTGAGTGGAGCGGGGGAGCGAAGCGGAGGAGCGGAGGGAGGGAAGAACCGGGCTGC